>JAISZO010000069.1 GCA_031269105.1 Planctomycetaceae bacterium
GCATGGGCGACGGAGTGCAACGACAAGCAAAAAGGCGTCCAATGGCGCTTCACGTTGGAAAACGCACGTGTAAAATTGAATTCGCTGTATCCTAAAATTAAATCGTGACAAAGCGCTAGAGTGAACACGACCTACTCTTCCACTAATTCTAAAACCTCGTCGCCATAAGCGTCCGTGACTTTGGTTTTTATAGTCAAAAGTTTAATCCATCGGACAACGGCTCCGATAAAAATTATGACCATTAAAACCATCACAATCAATCCGAGTGTTCCAAGTAAATACTTTTTTTCCGGCAACGATGAACCGAAAATCTGGAGAAATCCCGCCCATAACGTCATGCAAACCATAAAAAGTCCGGGAACTGCCGTGACCCATGCGTATCGCGCTTTTCCCATGCGGATAATCATACTTGTCGCAATGACCAACGCGCATGCGGCGAGAAGTTGATTGCTCAATCCGAAAAGCGGCCAAATCACAGAAATCGTGCCGATATATTGCAAATATCCCCATGCGCCGGTGAAAAGAAGGCTGGTAATAATGACGCCGGGTAACCATTTTTCATCGGCGAATTTCGGAATAAACTTACCAATCATCTCTTGAAGAAAAAATCGACCGACCCGCGTTCCTGCGTCCACCGCCGTAAGAATGAAAACCGCTTCAAACATGATGGCGAAGTGATACCAGTACGACGTTAATCCTTTGAGAAACGGAATCGCCGAAAAAATATGAGCCATTCCGACCGCCAACGAAACCGCGCCGCCGGGACGTCCTTGAATATTTTCCTGAACTTTTTTCGCAAGTTCAGGCAAATCTTGAACCTGCATATCAAGCCGGGCAAACGCTTCCGGCGTAGAATTGATCGCGAAATAATCCGCCGGTACTAAAATACACGCGGCAATCAACGCCATAATCGCAATAAATCCTTCGGTAAGCATCGCGCCGTAACCGACAAACGGAATTTCCCGCTCGCTGGAAATCATTTTCGGCGTTGTGCCGGACGCGATAATCGAATGAAAACCGCTCACCGCTCCGCACGCAATCGTAATAAAAATAAACGGAAAAACCGGACCGCCGATTATTGGACCGCCGCCGGAAATAAATTCCGTAACCGGCGGCATTTGAAGCGTCGGACGCATAAAAATAATGCCGATTGCTAACGCGGCAATCGTTCCGATTTTTAAAAATGTCGAAAGATAATCGCGCGGACAAAGTAACAGCCAAATCGGCAACAACGACGCAGCAAGTCCGTAAACCGGAACGGCAAGGGCGATTGTGTTGCGGCTCAAATCGAAACAGGATTTTAACATGGGATTAGCGACGACAAATGGTCCGGCAATCACCGCAAGGAACAATAACGCAACGCCGAAAATGCTTGCGGTTCGCACGCCGTCGGGTTTCCAATAAAGATAAACGCCCATAAGCATTGCGATGGGGATTGTCGAAAAAACGGTGAATGTTCCCCAAGGACTGTCGCGCATAGCGTTGACAACGGCAATGGAAAGACCGGAAAGCGTCAGCACAAGGATAAATAAAATCGCGAGAGAGGCGACATATCCTGTGAATTTTCCGATCTCGAGCGACGCGATTGTCGCCAAACTTCGTCCTTTATGCCGTACCGACGCGAAAAGAATGACCATATCGTGAACCGCACCGCCGAGAACGCAACCGATCAGAATCCAAAGAGCGCCGGGCAGAAAACCGAATTGAGCCGCGAGAACCGGACCTAACAAAGGTCCCGCCGCCGCAATTGCCGCAAAATGATGACCGAAAAGGACGTATTTATTTGTTTTGACATAATCCTGACCGTCGGCAAAACGAATCGCGGGCGTAGGATATTCGGGCTTGATTCCTAAAACTTTCACGGCAATCCATAAACCGTAAAACCGATACGCAATTGCAAAAACGCACAACGCAACAAAAATCAGAGTTACCGCGTTGATTCCGACCAAAAAACTCATGAAAACTTATTCCTTTGTAAAAGTAATGAAAATTTTACCGCTTTTCAGTATAACCGATTTTCGCCGCTTTTCCAGAGTTGAGTATTTTTATTTTAAATGATTGTTTGAAGAATTATGGAAATTTCTAAAGATTTATTTTATTCGCTTGGCGTCGTTTTTGAATCATGCGCCAACTGCCATCATCAAAATTCCAATCCCAATAATAATATAACGAACACGATTCGTTCGCCGTTCACCGAAATCCGGTTCGGGAAGTCCGTAATGGGAAAGAGTGAAACGTTCCATATTTTTAGGATCGGTTGAATTGAGGTTTTTAAAAGAAAACTTCATAATGGAGGAAGAACCGTCAAATAAAGTTTGTGTTGATGTATATGAAGCTGGAAATGGAAACGATTCATTATCAATATTATATTTGCAATCAATAGAAATTGTTTTTTTAGATTGTCCGTAAAAACATGTTAGATTCGCTTTTGCGATAAGATGAAATTTTGTACTTAATATTATTTCACCTTCCATCTTGAATGGCGTATTTTTCAACACTAATGTAGGAAATTTTTTGTATCATTGGAAAAAAACGAAAAATTTATTTTAATCGCATCTTCTAATTCATCAGATGATATTTTTTCACATTGAGTAACAACAAACTCATCTTGTAAAATAAAAGACGGAAGATAAAGATGTTCATCCAATAAAAAAGCAACGCCTAAATCACCACAGATTCCATTACCAATAGGGTCATACGGATTAGCGAGCAAATCAGTCGCAGATATTGATGGAAAATATAATTTTTTATTTAATTTTTTTTCCTCTGGAGAAATAGGTCTTATACTTTCAATAGACCAATCAGGTAAATTATTTTTGTCGTCGGTAAAAAGGTGAAATTGATAGGATGGACCACTAACACCAACGTTTTTTGGGGCATTGTAGGAAGCTTCGCGAGCAACGCAAGGATAATGGAAACACACGCTTTTTGTTCCCTCGTCGCGAATCTTTCCATTTTTAGAATAGGACCATGAAACGTCTCCTTGCGTGTTTCCTATTTTTTGCAGGTATTGAATCCACAAATTATGTAACTCATTGCGATCTACAAAAGAATCGTTTGCAAAGAAGACATGGGAAGAACTCAACAGGATTAATAATGCAATTTTATGAATAAACTTTTCTTTTTTTAATATTTGATTAATCATTGTTTTACTTTCGTTTCTAATGATAGCCGTCAATCTATTAAATACGCATTAAAATTTTCTGAATCTACCGTATTAGGTGTTTTGTTTTTTTCTTGCGTTTGAAGTTGCGATTAGTAGGTTTTGTAGCCAATTTTTGTGGTATCGTTTTTTGTTGAGTTTTTCTGCGGGA
>JAISZO010000081.1 GCA_031269105.1 Planctomycetaceae bacterium
AAAATTCAGTAAAAAATAACAACGGACAACATTGTCCCGCAGAAAAACTCAACAAAAAACGATACCACAAAAATTGGCTACAAAACCTACTCATAGCAACTTCAAACGCAAGAAAAAAACAAAACACCTAATACGGTAGATTCAGAAATTTTTAATTATGCCGAATTCGGGGAAATTAAAATCTGGAATTACATATTGGAAATTCTAAAAACTTATTTTTTGGACAGAATTGACAAAATTTTCATAATTGACAAACTAGAAAATTATTTGTCAATCCTAGTAATTTTGTCTAAAGAAAATTTTTTCCCGAATTGTATTGAACAAATTTTTTCCAATTAATTGCGCCGTTGGAATCGCAAAATCGTTCATAAATTCTGTGATGAAACAATTAATTTACTGGTTGTATAACGTTTGAAAATTCGTTTTTAATATTTTCCATTTGTTTTCTGGATTCGCGGCGAAGGTCAAAAGCGTTTTGCATTTTTGTGCTAATTTTCCGAATGACATTTTTTTTCGGCAAATGAATTAACGTGTTTGCCAAATCTACGTCTGAAACATTGGGGATCGCCGCGCCCGTCCGATACATAAACATTTGTTTTAAAAATAGTTCTGTTTGAAAAAAGTAAAGCAAATAATATAAATCCATCCTGAAATTTCTCAATACCCTAAAACCATTGGTACAAATACAACCGTCAAATTCCTGCGATACTATCGCAGTTGCGTGTTTTGCTGTTCCGACGGAATTGCCCGCAATTGCCGTGATAATATCACCCTCTTTAATTTCGTAACTTGCCCGACTCGGCAATTCGTGAACCTGATAGGTTGTTGAATTGATAATTTCGTAGGAATGCGCACTGACGTCAGATAATTCAACATACTCTACCAATAAATCATTCTCTTTGAGTTTCGGCGTTTTGGTTTTAATGATATCACAAATCTCTCCTAACTTCACCGTTTGTCCGCCGCTTAATATAGAAAACATTTTACGATTTTCAGGAGAGTAAAAATCAAAATCAAAACGCCCGTTCAATTCATCGTAATCAATAGCAAATGAATTTGTGTTATCGGGTTTTATATGATTTTGAAATTTTCTGTATTGCTCGGCAACAACACTGAAATTTTCATCGAAAACAGGTTGTCCGTTTGGGGCTTTCAATATTTGTCCATAATGATCTTTTTGATAAATCGGCGTACCGTTTTTGTTGCCCTGATAACCTAATTTTGTAACTTTTCCGAAAAATACGGAATATTGTTTTTTCGTATCGGCGGTATTTTTTTCCAAAAATAAAAGTGAAGTTTTCACGCCCGTGCCGTAAGGAATAAACGTCTCTTGAGGTAATTTGATAATTGCAAGAATTTTGGCTTTCAATTTGATATATTGACGCAAATATTCCAACGACGGATTTTCAAAATTCCCATTGGGCAACACAATTCCCATACGTCCGCCTTCGCGTAGAAATTGTAAACATCGTTCAATAAATAATATTTCTGTATTTTGATTAGAATAAACGGATTTCGTTTTACAAAAATCGTTGTTGTGATTTGTCCATCTGTAACCTAAATTATATTTTGACAGTATCGCAGTGTTGTTGATTTTTGCGCCGAAAGGCGGGTTGGTCAAAACACAATCGAATTTGTTGAAAGGAATAAAAGACTGTATTTCTTCAATATTATCAAGAGAGTTTAAACAATATAAATTATTTCTTCCGTTGGCTTCCAAAAGTAATTTCATTTTTGCAATTCGCAAAATACTTTTGTTGATATCTGTTCCAAAAATATTGTCGGCAATAATTTGGGCAACATCAAATTCTTTATTGTTGCCTTTCAGATATTTCAAAACAGAAGTCAAAAAACCACCGCTTCCGCAAGCCGGATCAATCATCGTTTCAGAAATCGTCGGCTGCATAATATCAACACAAAAATCAATAACCGGTTCAGGAGTAAAGAATTGTCCTAAACGGTCTTTCTCCCGATGGGACAAAAATTTCTGAAACGCCAAACCTTTGGCGTCCTGCGAAGAATCCAATAAAGAAATCTCTTGCAATTTTTGTACAGTAAACCCTAATGAAATTTGACTGATTTTAATTCGGTCGTTTACATCGAAAATATCCTGATATTCTTTTTGTGTATTGTCAAACAAATTTGTAATCCGGTTGATAAAATCTTGCGATGATTTTCCCGATTCTAATTGCCACCATTCTTCTGCGGAAACGGCAAATTGATTGAGTGAATTATTTTCATCATAAATTTTGATGAACAAAATTTTCACGAACTCTTCCAATGCCTGTTGCGGAGAAAGTCCGTCGTTGGCATAAATATAATCGTGAATTTCTTCAAATCGCCGCAAAAGATGATCCTCTTTATTAAGCGGCATCTCAAATAACATTTTCATAACGATTCGTCCTCCACTATAACGTTTCGATTATCAATTTGCATATCTGATTCCTTGACGGCGTTATTCTCCGTCAACGTTTCAAAAACGTCATCAAATTTATCGTACCATTCATCTGTTAAATCCAACTTCAAACTTCCATCAGTTTGAGGAAAAGCAAATCCCATGATATAGTTTTGTTGCAAATGATTGCAATCCTTACCTGACGCTTCCAATTGTTTTGGATTTGCAAACAGAAATTTATGGTCATCATAACGAAGAGCGATATCAATCGAAATAATATTAAATTCATCTTTTCTTGGAGTTGCTTGAGTACGTTCACTTGATCCTGAAATTCCCGAGACAAAGTGAGTATCCAGTACCATTATTTTTGACATGATATATTTCAATTGATTATCAATTATTGTATCAATTTGATCACGTGTATAATCTGATAGTGCCTTTATTTCACGAAATTTAGAAGTTTCTTTTTTAGGGGGATTACTTAGATAATCGCGGATTTCTTCATATTTATAAAGTTTTGGTGCTTTCCGCAAATCCGGTAAATTAGTTTCTATCCACTTGTTAATTTGAGGTTCGATGTCTTGCGTTTTATCTATCCAATAAATAATTTCGTTATGATCAAAAAGTATCTTTTTTAATTGATGAAGGTTGTATAATTTATTCCAATCTTCGGTATTTGACTTAACACCTTTCGATTCTAATACAAACCAATGATGAGTTCCTTTTTTTCTGAAATAAAAATCGCCGTGATGATTGGGATGTTTTTTCCCTTCCCAATTTTCGCGGATTCGTTTTACTTCATAACCCAAACGTTCCAAATGCTGTTTTAACAACAATTCTGTTACAGAACCGTTGACATATCCTTGTGCATTCGGACTCATTTTGAGTGCGGCTAAAAATATCTCAAGCGTTGTCTTAAAAGTTTTGCAACAAACGCTTTAAGTTCCTGAAATATATCCATTGATTTTTGATCGTTCTTGTCTTGAATTTATCTCTTTTGATTTTTATTCCATTCATTTTACCACAATCGTCAACGAAATAAACCCGCTAATTTATAGAACATATAGAAAACAAAAAAATTATCGAAACGCTATTTGTTGCGTCATACAATTTTTTAATAAATGTTCTACAAAATAGATTTTTAAAATTTAGTGATGAATAAATCTTATTCACATTTCTTTCCAAGGAGAATGCCAATCGCCCCAGCTTTCGAGATACATATCATACGCCGAAACTTGATTGCGACTTTGTTCGAGCCATTGTTTGGTTTCAATGACAAGCGTTTGCTCCTGTTCAATCGTAATCAATCCGGTTAGCACGGCGGTTCGTAAAAACACAAAATAAGTATCAAGCACATCGCATCGGCAATAATTATTGATGCGTTCTATTTCGCCTTGATCATAAAGGTCTTGCACCATTTTTCCTTGCACGTCCATTTTTCCCGGCTTGCCGATTAAATTTGCAACAAGATTAAGTCCGCCGGTTAAGCGGGTCGCGCCGAAATTTGTGAGAACATCGCAAAGATCAAAATGCGAATCAAGATTATAACGGTTTCGCGGTTGGTCGTAAGTGCGGTTTTTGAGAGCAAACCACGCCGGAATCGATAAACCGTAACGAAATGCTGCAAGTTCTAAAAGCGGAATATCGAAACCGCGTCCGTTAAACGTGACAAGCGTTGGATGATTATACGCCTGCCATCCGCGCCAAAACAAATCGGTCATGATATGCGGGCGAAAATTCGGTTCATCGAGCAACACAATGTCAATCACGCTGAAATCGGCGGCAATTTTAGCAATCACAACAGAAAGCGGCAATTGATACGGATACGGAATAAAATCAGTTCCGTTTGCTTCGAGCAATTCGTCACGATACGCACGAACCGCGTCTTTCGGCGAAATTTCCTGATCAGGATATTTCAATTTAGCGACTAACTCCGCATCTGCCACACTTTCGATGTCAAAAACCAAATATCGCACTTGTTTTGTCATAGCATTTGTAAATAACTCAAACTGTAAATAAAATATTGCACAAAAAACACAAAATCATTCTTTATTAGCAACAGATTTTAGATATACTTTTCCACGCCAATAGTCATTAAGATTTTAGTTAAACCGTTTTACGTTTCTGGCTGATATTTCCGAATTTCCTAACTTTATGACATGGAAGAACATACAAATAAATTTAGAATACCTGTAAAATTTGCTGATGACAAAAATTATAACAAATGTCATTCGCAGATACAAGAGCTGTGTGATAAAACGGTTTTTACCTTTGTAACGTGGATAAATAAAATCTATCCACAAATCATATTGAAATATCATATTATTTTAATATGAAATATCAATAATAATTTTTAAAGCTATTGCAAATTCAAAAATTAACGGCAAAATATTTAAAAGAATTGCTTATCGCTACCGTTTGATTACGGTTTTCACATTAACAAAGCAACAAGGAAATATCAAATGACCTTCTCTCAACAAAAAATCATGCGTTCCATCGTCTTGCCGGTTTTGACGACGGTTTTAGTTTATGGAATAAATTTGGCAACGGCGGCGGCTTGTACGAATGTTCTTGTGACAAAAGGAGCGTCGGCGGATGGTTCGACTATGATTACTTATACGGCGGATTCCGCAGGTGCTTATGCGATACTAACGCTTTTGCCGGCTCAAGATTATAAAGCGGGAGAAGTCATTAACATTCCCGACAAAGGAAATATCTCGCAAGTTTCGCATACATATCAGGTGTTGGGAAGCGGCGGACTTCAAGTAAAATTTCTTTATCGCGGGGAAAGATTGGCAATGCGAAACGGCGGCAAACCGTGTTGCTGCGCGCCGAATAATTCGCCAGGTCCGCGTAAGTCAAAGTCGGTTTTGGCAAGTTTGAATCCGTCCGTCGTTTCCACAAACGCTTTGAGGCGTATTAAAAGAAAAAAGACCTCGTGGAACTTACGATTCTACTACAAATTTGGGAGCCCGTAAATTTAATGCGAATACCTTAAAAATCAATCGCGCGATCTGTTCTGTCATGTAAACATGATGGAGAATAGTAAACGGTCATGACCTTTTTTAAGGAAGGCATTCTAGGGCAACGTGTATAGACTCCCCCGGAATGTTAATCCGCGAACCATAAACGCCACGAGGATAATAATATCATACTCTAAAAACTCAAAGATGCAACCGGTCTTTGATAAGATTCCGCGATTTATTGAAAAATATTTTATTGCCCAAAACAAAAACGGCAAATGATAGATTAGAATTCTATCGTTTGCCGATAAGTAATTTACATCAGTTATACTTAAATTTATTATTTGTATGTTGATGCAAAAAATGTTTTACTTCCCTGCGGATCCGCTTGCATGCCGGATTTTCCTTCCTGCCAGTTTGCGGGACAAACTTCGCCGTGTTTTTCCACAAATTGCAGCGCTTTGACCAATCGCAACGCTTCTTCCACGTTACGTCCAAGCGGAAGGTCGTTGACAATCTGATGTCTCACGATTCCGTTTTTGTCGATGAGGAAGAGACCGCGCAGAGCAACGCCGGCATCGGGAATCAAAACGTCGTAGCTTTCTGAAATCTTTTTCGTTATGTCGGAAACTAAGGGATATTTCAATTCGCCGAGACCGCCTTCCTTGCGAGGCGTGTTAATCCAAGCCAGATGCGTAAATTCGCTATCTACGGAACATCCGAGCAATTGAACGTTTAATTTTTCAAATTCCGACGCGGCTTCCGAAAATGCAATAATTTCCGTCGGACAAACAAAGGTAAAATCCATCGGATAGAAAAATAGAACCACGTATTTTCCGGCTTTGACGTATTCGGAAATCGAAATTTCCTTAAAAACGCCATTCGGCATAACAGCTTGCGCTTTGAAATCGGGAGCGGGTTTTTGAACTAATACGGACATTATTATCCTTTCAATTTTTGAATTTGTGAAACGTTTTTGTGAATTCTATCGAAATCACGATTCTTAATTCTAGCAGAAAAATAAAAATATTAAAAGACGCTGAAAATTTTTCTTGTTTACGCTTGTCGTTTATTCGCGTATTCGCGGTAATAAAAATGTAAAATTTTCTTTTATCTTTTACCTTCCAACACTTCTTTTGCGACGTCGGCAATATGATCGGCAGTAAAACCGAAATGTTGGAACAATTGATTCGCGGGACCGGACGCGCCAAAGCCGTTCATGCCGACAAACGCGCCGTGCAAACCGACGTATTTGTGCCAGCCCTGTTCGCTTGCCATTTCTACCGCAACGCGCGCAGTAACGTCCGACGGCAACACCGATTCTTTGTACTCCGCCGATTGTTGTTCAAACAATTCCCAGCACGGCATACTGACAACGCGGCAGCGTATCGCCTGCGCAATCAGAACATTATGCGTTTCAAGACAAAGCGAAACTTCGCTTCCAGAACCGATTAAAATCAATTCCGGTTTCACCGTGTTCCCTCGGTTGTCCACCGCGTCAACAAGCACATACGCGCCTTTGGCGACGCCGCTTGCCGGAGCGTAAACCGCGCGGTCAAGCGTCGGAAGATTTTGACGGGTCAATACCATCACGGACGGCGTTTTCGTCGCTAAAATTGCGGCTTTGTACGCTTCGGCAACTTCATTCGCGTCCGCTGGACGGAATACGTTCAGATTCGGAATCGCCCGCAACGACGCAAGATGTTCTATCGGCTGATGCGTCGGTCCGTCTTCGCCGACTCCGATAGAATCGTGCGTGAAAATGTATAACGCCGACGTACTCATCAACGCGCTCAAACGAATTGCCGGACGAAGATAATCGGCAAACACAAAAAAAGTCGCGCAAAAACTTCGCAATCCCGACAACGACAAACCATTGGCAATCGCCGCCATGCCGTGTTCGCGGATTCCGAAATGAAAATTGCGTCCGGCGGGGTTTTCAGCGCTGAAATCTCCGGCTTCCGCAAACTTTAACTCGGTATTGTTGGACAGAGCAAGATCGGCGGAACCGCCTAAAAACCAAGGGAAACGTTCTGCAATCTGATTCAATACTTTCCCCGATGAAACGCGGCTCGCGATTCCTTTGGAGTCGGCGGGAAACGTTTCGATCCCCTTGTCCCAACCGTCCGGCAATTTCTCTTTGCATATTGCCAGAAGTTCCGCGCCGAGTTCCGTGTATTCTGATTTGTATTTTTCAAACAAAGTTTTCCATGCGGCAAACGCCTGAACGCCTTTTTGATAAACGCCGTTTTCAAACGTTTGATAAACGTCGGCGGACACGGCGAATTTTTCGTCGGGATTCATCCCGTAAGCAATTTTCGCCGCTTTGATTTCTTCGTCGCCGAGCGGAGCGCCGTGCGCTTTGTGCGATCCGGCAAGTTTCGACGCGCCGTAAGCGATAACGCTTTTGACAATAATTAACGTCGGACGGTCGGTCGTGTTGTCAAACGTTTTTAACGCTTTTCGTAATGCGGGAAGGTCGTTGACATCGTCCACTCGCAACGCTTGCCAACCATACGCTTCAAAACGTTTTTGCACATCTTCGGTAAATGCAAGCGACGTATCGCCTTCAATCGTAATACCGTTGTCGTCGTAAATCCAGCAAAGATTCGACAACTTCAAATGTCCGGCAATCGACGCCGCTTCCGACGCGATTCCTTCCATCATATCGCCGTCGCCGCAAATCGCGTAAACGTTGTTATGGAAGAGATCGAATCCCGGTTTGTTGTATCTTCCGGCAAACCATTTTTCCGCAATTGCGACGCCAACGCTTGTCGCAACGCCTTGACCGAGCGGTCCCGTTGTCAATTCGACGCCGGAAACATGACCATATTCCGGGTGTCCGGCGCAAGGACTTCCGAGTTGCCGGAAATTTTTAATATCGTCGAGCGTTACCGCCGGTTGATCGGTCGGTTCGCAATCCGCGCCGAGTTTTTTTACGCCGGAAAGATGCAGCAGCGAGTAAATCAACATCGAAGCGTGTCCCGCCGAAAGAACAAACCGGTCGCGTCCCAGCCATCGCGGATGCGTCGGATCGTATGTCATCTGCTCGTTGAAGAGCAAATAACCAAGAGGGGCAAGCGCCATCGGCGTTCCCGGATGCCCGCTGTTTGCCGCCTGCACCGCGTCCATCGACAACGCGCGGATCGCGTCAATCGCTTTCTTTTCCTGTTCCGTCATAGATAACGTCATGTTTTACTCCGTATTTTTTCTATCTTTGTATTTTTCTATTCTTTTAATATGAGCGGGGAATATCAAAAACAGTTAAAATTATATCGAAAAATTCATTTTATCCTAGACGGCGGCTTCTCAAAACTTTTCGCGGACACTTTTTCTGTCGATGAAAATTTCTTGCCGCGTTTTTATCTTGTCGAATCGTTTCCCGTGTGCTAAAATACCTTATCTGGTAAAGTTACAAAACTTGATTATAGGAACATTATTATGGGATTCCAAGATCGTGATTATTATCGAGGCAATTCGCCTCGTCAGGAATATTATCACATTCAAACGCAGCAATCGTGGGTATTTGCGATTATTGTTGTTAATATTATGGTTTTTGCGGCGAATTTTATTCGCGGCGAAAACGTAATCAATGATCTTTTAATGATGCGCAGTACGACGCTTTATCATCCTGCGGAATGGTGGCGGCTTATTACCTACGCATTTGCTCACGCGAATTTTCAGCACATTTTCTTTAACATGTTTGCGCTCTTTTTCTTCGGTCCGCTCGTTGAACGGCGTTACGGACCGACGGAATTTTTGTGTTTTTACCTGATTACCTCCGCGATTTCCGGTTTAGGGTGGGGAGCGTTAAATTTAGCGTCGGGACATTCAATGCTCGGCGCGTCGGGAGCGGTCAGCGGCGTGGTGATGTTGGTCATCTGGAACTATCCGCGAATGTTGGTTTACGTTTGGGGAATTATTGAGACGCCGATGTGGCTCATGGGCGTTTTTTACATTGCGATGGACTTGTTCGGATTTTTAGGTTATAGCGGCGACCGAGTGGCTCACGAGGCGCATCTTGCCGGAACCGCTTTCGGAGCGTTGTACGCTTGGCAAAAATGGCGGTTTTGTAGTATTCCGTATTTTTTTACGTCGGGCTATTGGAAAGAACGGGCAAGAAAACGAAAATTTTTTCATCCCCAAGATTATGCCGACGCCTATAACGGTCGTAACGATAAAGACGACACAAGACGGCTTGCCGAAGAAGACACGGAACGTACCGAACAAGTCGATGCGATTCTTCGGAAAATTTCGGAGAAAGGTCAAGATAGTCTTACATGGAATGAACGGCGCATTCTGAAACGCGCCAGCGAAGAATATCAAAAGAAACACAAGCCGAAGTAATGCCGTTTTCCGCGTTTGCCGATAGTAATATTATGTTTTTGTCATTCTTGGGTATTTCATAATGTCGCGGAAAAAGCGGAGACAATCGGCTCGGCTCGACGATTACGACGAGTCCTATTACGGCGATGAGTCGGACGACGACGCATACGGCAACGAGGACGATTACGACGAATCTGAAAAAGAATGGGACGAGGAAGACGATGAAGATTATGACGAGGACGACGAAGAGTATGAAAAATCTCCGCCGCATCGTCGTCAAAAGCCGGTTTCATTTCAATCGCGTCCGCCGCGTAAAACGGCGACATTTGCCCGTTCAATCGGCATAAGAGAAAGTAAACGTAAAAAACTTCCGCAAAGTTCTATGATTCGCGCAGTAGCGCATCGCCCTAAATCGTCGCCGCACGCGTCAAACCGATGGCGGTATCATAATGCAGAAACGAGTTACGAACGTTCTAAAAAATTCGGAAAAGAAAAATACGGCGAGGAAACTCCGCGCAAGCCGCATTTTTGGAGTATTTTTCCATCGCGTCCGCAAGAACAATATGTCAATTCTAAAAACGAAAAATATAACAACGCGCATGATTCCGACGTCTCCGACCGCAACGAAGAAAACGCCGCCCCAAAAGGCGGAACGGTTTCAGCATGGGTAAAATTTTTGTTTTTATTGCTAGCGCTTGCCGGCGGAACGTGGTATGCGTTTCATGTCAGCGCGTTGCCGCCTTCCGACAACGTTGCCAAACCTGCCTCGCAAAAAAACGGTAAATCGGAAAACGAATCCAAAATTTCCACGCAACGAATCGCAAATCGGCGATAATTTGCGGCGTCGTCAATTATGAATTGCGACTTTAACCGGTTATGAACCAAGTCGAGTCTAAAAAGCGTTTGAACTTTCGTTAAAATGAAAGATTATTCTATGCAACAATTGCGAAGAACATTTTTATATGCCGGATTTTGAGATTTTACTTGAAGACGGACCGTTGTTTGCCGTCAACAAACCTGCCGGATTGCTGACGCAGGCGCCGCCGGGAATTGATTCGCTCGAACACCGCGTCAAAGATTTTTTGACGGTGCGCGATAACAAGCCGGGGCGGTGTTATCTTGGCGTCCCGCATCGGCTTGACCGTCCGGTAAGCGGCGCGATTCTTTTTGCCAAACATACGCGGGCAGCGCGGCGGCTTTCGGAGCAGTTTGAAAGCCGCACTGTGAAAAAAACGTATTGGACGGCGGTGGAAAATTCGCCGGAAGAAGAAACGGGAACGTGGCAGGATTACGTCAAAAAGATTCCGAATCAGCCGAGCGCCGTCATTGTCTCGTCGGACGACGAAGAAGCCCGCGAAGCGATTTTGCATTACGGCGTTCTTCAACGGTTTCCGTATGATTTTGGCGGAAGAAAGCGTATTGGCGCGTTGCTTGAAATTCAATTAGAAACCGGACGAATGCATCAAATTCGTATACAGGCGGCAAGTCGGGGATTTCCGGTTTTAGGAGATTTTCACTACGGCTCGACAATTCCATTCGGCGAACAATTTGAAGACACCCGATTGCGGGGAATTGCCTTACACGCGCGGTCTATTACGTTTCAACATCCGATGACCCACGTTTCCATAACGCTCAACGCGCCGCTTCCTCAAGTGTGGCAAACGTTGAATTTGCGTCCATTTCACTAAATCTTCTTAAAACTTCTCTTTCCTCATTCCCCTTTGCTTTAACTTTTAAGCAACTCTAACAAACTTGTCAAGATGTTTCCGCGTTCCAAACCAAAACGCAACCGTTTCGCCAGAATCGTGGTCTATTGCCTGCCAAAGCCAAATCTGGCGTTTCTTATTTCTGTAAAAACTCCACTTCTCGTCCATTCGAAACAAAGTTGCGTTATTGATTGGTTGTGTTATTGATTGACTTCGCCGCCGTTTCGCGTTCCCAACGCGCGCCAGACTCGCAGATTTGTCGTGTTCGAAAAGAACTCGACACTTCCGTCCATTCGCGCCGCGTTGACGCCGCCGTTGTGAAAACTTCATGCGGTAACTGATGCAAATGTTTCCGTTGTCGGATCGGTTCCTTCCTGCATATTTGTAAAATCGCCGTCGTATTCTTGACCGCCGCCGGGACTAATACTTGAATTCGCCGTGAATAATAATTTAAAAATTAGGCGTACAAGTTGTCGTGAAACCGCAGTGATGAACATGACCGTTGTCCCATTCCGTATGACCGGTGTTGTCCTGGAGTGACGGTCCTAATTTTTCCCCTGTGATGGATTCACAATAACCGACCAATGTTGCTAAACCTGCCGCGGTACTGGTATCCGGCGGGTCAACCGTACCAGCGGGAACAACACCCGGAGCTTGCGGAGTTGTTGAATATGATGTTGGTCCGACGCCGCGACTATACGGCGTGAACATTTTAACTTCGGTAGCAAGGAGTGTGTTGCTTGTGCCGTCATTGATTGCGGCAATACTTGTAAACGAGTTGGGATAAAACACGCTGTCGCTGTAACTTTTTCAATTAGACGGCGTCCAAATTCGCCATGTTCCGGCATTGAAACCATAATTGATCGGATACCAGCCGCTACTGGTTGTTCGGGCAGTGTTGTTGATTTCCGATGGGCAAGTATAGGCGGGATGACGAAGTGATTTGGCAGATGTAACTGCTGTATTACTTTGTACTCGTTGTCCTTGTTCCATGTAGGAAAGGATTCTACCCACTGCGCTGAAACTTTCGGTCACATTATCAGTGTATTGACCGGTGGCGCCGGAAATTGTAACGCTCGGCGGAAAAACCGTATGCGCACTTTCGTAATTGTGACACGCCAGCGCGATTTGTTTCAAATGGTTGGCGCACTGCATTCGCCTTGCCGCCTCCCTCGCGGTTTGAACCGCCGGCAACAGAAGTGCGATTAACACGCCGATAATCGCAATCACCACGAGAAATTCGACGAGCGTGAACGCGCATCTTCGGATGAACGTTACAATCTCTCTAATTCGAGCGTTGATCGCATTTTAACTTCTCTTTCTAAAACTTTCGTTGAAAGTGGATTGTTTTGAACGGAACTTTGTTGACAAAACAAAGTTTCATTCGTTTATGTTTGTTAATGTTTTGCACGCGATCTGTCGTTTTAAAAAGTTTTGTACCAAAACAATGAGGATTTTAATAGATTCTCAAAAGTCCGCAAGCGGCGTTTTTTATATTTTTAAGTAAAAAATAAAATATTAAAAGCCATCAAACTTTTGTGTTTTGTTGCAATAGCTAAACTTACAAAAAATAAAATTTCTGAAAAAATTTTTTGTTAATTTTAAAATAACTTTAAAAATTTTCCTCAACAATTCCGAGAAATTGGTTTTTTCACCATGAAGAACGAAGAATTTAAAGTTTGAACCACCCCGATCGGTCGGCTGCGCCGCCCGCCACCAGAGGGGAATTTTATTTGGGCAAATGATTGTTTTAATCCCAGAACAAAAATTCCACTTGCGAAACTTTTCACTCTTATCTTTTCACTTTTCATTTTTAACTTTTCATTCTCCCCAACCTTATTACCTTATTTTGAAATCGGACAGATAGAAAATAGGAAAATAAAATAATGAGGTTTGTATTTTGGAGATGATTCATTGCTATACTCATCATACTTGAAATTTCTGTTTTTGAACACGGAACGCACAAAATACACAGAAAAAATACGCTAGAAATTCCGCATTGTTTCGTGATTTCTGTGTTCAAAATAATAAAAAAACTGAATTTTAAAGTAAGAAAGATACGCTGAGGTTGTTTTATTCAGAAAATAGAGGTGAAAACAAGGAGTGACTTTTGCAACATCGCAGGCGCTTTGCTGAAAGATAACGTTTTAAAATCTGCGTCAATCTGCGGACAAAAAAACGACAAATTCATCGCAGGGGCGTGAGAATCACATTGCGAAATTCAACGAGTCCGCCTTCGGACTGCAATGCGACTCGTCCCGGTTCGCTGTCCAGCCCTTTGACCCAATTCACGATATTTCCGTTCACACTGACAATAAGCGTTTCGTCAATGCAAAGAATATCAAACGTATTCCATTCGCCCGGCTTGTTTTCGGCGTCCAGAAATTTGACGGTTCCGGTCATTTTGCCGCCAAGTTGATGATTTTCAATGTTTTTCACTTGAGAACCTTCATATTTTTCCAGATTGAAACCGTGAAACGCCCAAATATCTCCGGCGTCGCTGTGGTGAAGTTGGGCTTCTACGCAACAGGGAAGCGGACGGTGTTCTCCCTGAATTCGCATTAAAACCCCGCTGTTGGTCGGCTTAGTCCCTTCTGGCCAGCGCCACTGAACGGTCAGTTTAAAATCCTTGTATTTTTCTTTCGTACACAAATAACCAATAGGTTCTCCTTTGCAAAGAAGATTTCCCTCTTGAGTAAACGACCAGACGTCTTCTTTTTTTAAATTGGGATCATTCAGAAAAAAATCCCAGTCGGCAAGATTTTTACTTGCAAGGAGGTCAATGGACTTTGGATCCGTTTTTGGTTGCGCCAAAACAGTCGTCGGAACAAGAAAAAGCGCCATCATCGCCGGAATCAACATTTTTTTCATCGAATTTTATCTCCATTTTTCAATTTGCGTGCGTTTTAAACGGAATCTAGTATATCAGCCGCAAGGGAATGCGGAAAAGTACGCGAAAGCGTAACATATTTTTCCGCCAATGCAATACCAATTTGTAATATTTTTTATGAGGGAAGAACGACGTTTAAGACTTGTTTCAAACGCCATATATGATCGCTATCGTCTGATTTTAGCGTCTTCTTTGAGCATTTGCCTTTCTTTTTTTCGCGCAGTAGAAGACAATATTGGAAATCATTTTAACAACCGATGAATACGACGTCAACTCGGAGTTTTTTCGTCAAGCAGAATCGATATCCAGCGAGTTTCATCAAACGCTTGCAAGACGATTTTGACGACAATCGTTAATGGCGCGGCGAGAAAGAGTCCAATCGGACCAAGCAGCCAGCCCCAAAAAATCAGCGACAAAAAAACAACAACGGTTGAAATACCTAATCCGCGCCCCAATAATCGCGGTTCGAGACCGTAACCGATGAACGATTCAATGACGAAAAGTCCGAGAACCAGCGTCAACGCGCCGGATAATCCGTTATCGATGAAAATCAATAACAACGGCGGAATCGCGGAAATCATCGCGCCGATATTCGGAATAAAATAAAGAAAAAACGCGATAAGTCCCCAAAGTAAAGCGTATTTCACACCAATACTGTAATAAAAAACGGTCGCAATCGTACAAGACAAAAGGTTGATGATTCCTTTGTAAACGATGTATCGCCGCACATCATCGACGATTTGGCGGAAATGTTCATTCGTGATTGGGCTGTTGCCGAACGCTTTCGCCAGCTTTGCCGGAAACCGCGCCGCCTCAAATATCATGAACATCAAAATAATCAAAATCAGCAGCGTGTTTTCCAAAAAATGTTGAAGCCGTTTCGCGCTCCATGTGATCCACGAAATGAGCGTTTTGGAGTCAAATTTTGAGAACGTTGGAACTTCCGGCGTTTCTTCGGCGAGTAATAATTGTTCTGTTTGTGCGTTTTCTGTATTCTCTGAATTTTGCGGGTTTTGTTCATTCTTTGCGTCTTTTGTACTTTTTATATCCGGCAAAGAGAATCCCAACGTCAGACCGTATTGTTTTAATTGATTTTCGGTTGTTTCCAGATTTTTGACAATTTTGTCGGAATATTCCGGCGAATGTTTGATAAAATCGTGCAGCGACGCGCTAATAATCCATCCTAACCCAAGAAACAACAACAAGATAAAGCCGCCGACAACTCCGAAAGCCAATAAACTTGGACATCCTTTGGCGTGTAACCATCGAAGCGGAACTAATAGTAAAATTGTGATAAACAACGCCAGTAAAACCGGAGTAATGATCGTACTCGCCGCTTTGATTCCCGCAAAAATCACGATCAACGCGGCAAAAAAGATGACAGAACGTAAAACAATAAAATTTTTGAAAACGGAAATTTCATTTTGAGATAAATTTTCCGATTGCGAATCCGCGTTTGACAACGAATGATTCGAAGAGCCGCCGTCCTTTTTGGAGCGTTTTGACATAAAATCCCTTTCATTTGAAAACGTATCTGTTTCATCGTATTTATGGATTAGAGAATTTACAAAAATTAAGAAATTCAACATATCCTTCAATACCGTCATAAATTTATTCCTCGCAAAGCCGCTAATATCTCAAAAAACAAAAGGGAACAATTTATAAAATATTTTTGGTTCATCCGACAAGTTCATACCTTGCGTTATGTATTGCCAAGATTTTGAGTTTGAAAAAAATGCATTACGTCTCTACGATTATGGTTTTTCTTCCACAACCCCAATTTCTTTATCAC
>JAISZO010000145.1 GCA_031269105.1 Planctomycetaceae bacterium
TAACTCATGTTACGCAGTTTGGTGTTTGCCAGTAGGCAGGTATTGGTTTGTTTTCGTTAAGAATTTTTATTACCGAATTGTTCCTAATCCGGTAAACTATGCGTTTTGGGTAGTACGTGGCGCCGAAATTTACGAATCCCAAGAAAGGAGTAGAATTTTTTATCATGGAAGACAGATTGGATTTGTACACGGATTATTTATTGAGTAGTGTTGGTCGTACAACAGCGACGGGGTTATCCCGCCTGCTCTCCGGTAATGAATTTACGTCGAAAGATTCATGACCTGAAGTCAAGCCGTTGATTCGTTCTTATAAAACGGACGAGGCGTGTTTGATCTTTGACGACACGATCATCTCTCAACCCTACATGGACAAAAACGAAATGATGCGTTCCATGCTCGCTCAAGCCGTGAAACAGCAATATCTTACGTTTTGCTATGTGTTAGCCGAGAATTGGTTTTCGTTCTCGAACAACCTGCTTTTTATCTATCGATTGAAGAAGTATTTTTTGATGGATTTGATGGATAGGAAAAGTAACCGCTTATGTCAGTTCGCGCCGTCCGATCGTACGAAAGGTCAGTGGATCCGTTTAGACAAATTACCGCTTATTCCCGAACAACCCGTGAAAGTATGGCTGAAGGACTTGGAAATACCGGTTCTTTTATGCAAAATCGCCGGCAAGAACGGCGACCACGCAAAGTCGTCGTTTATTTGTTTCGCCGGCGGCGTACGTTAAATTAGAAAAGCTAAAGTTTGCCCACAAACTCAATCATTTTGCACTCAAAGCGAAAATCGACTGGGCGGCTTCCAAAGCCGCATGGATCGAGCTGGGAAAAATGAAACTCGCCAATGGTGCGTAACATGAGTCTATAATATAGATATATATATTTTTTTTATATTTATATTAGCTGTCAGTTTTGATTTTTAATTTTTTCTATTTGTATATTTCACTACACCTACGCGTATATAATGTAAAATTGACGGCGCAACTGACAGCTAATTTTTAAATATATTGCGTACGTTATCTACTTTACCCATTTATCAAGTCGTGAAAGTTCGTTGACATTTTTTTCTTTATGGATTAGTATTCCTTTGTGAAAAGTCAGGATGCCAAAATTCCGAGTGATTTTTGGCATCCTGACGTCTTCGCAATATCTCGCAAATGAAAGTAATGAAACGTAAGCGTCGGAAAATAATTTCTCTTTGGCGATTAAAGGAAAACCGGTTGACTTCTCTTGCCGGTCTGTTATAATTCCGCGAGTCGTCCGACGGGACGATTCATTTTCCTTTGGGCAGCGGAGTAATTACCGCGTTGTTTTGATTGTTGACGTTCCATAAACCGCCGACAATCAAAACAGCCCATTCTTTTATGTTTATTTATGGAATCTAAATTATGCAAGAAGAAAATTATTTAGTCGTCTATTATGAAACTGCGACATATGAGGAAACGCCTACGTCTGTTGTTTGTGAATTTGACGAACACGGAACCATAGCTTTATGCGAGATTCGAAACGTATATTCTTTGGCAAAGGCAGATGCTGACGAACATGGAAATCCGGTTATCCGCACGGTTGAAACAAACAAGCCAAGATATGATTTATGCCTATCGTGGAATTTTCGCGAGAGACCGGAATATATTATTCCGATCTCGGACGCGAGTAAGTCGGCGACTCAATCGGCAATCGAGAAGCAGTTACGCCGTTATGCAAAACAAGAAATCGGCGAGTACAATGTTTATTTATTAAACACAAATTCTTCCGGCGGGTATGAGTTTTTCGACATTGACGTTTCAAGTCGAGACGAACTGGAAGCGGCGTTTTATGCCAGAGATCGGTGTTTCAATTGTTTACATGAAGCTATTGAAAGAAAAATAACCAATCCCGAACTGTCGGCGCTGGTCGGTGAAATTATACATTTCGCCAAAAACGCAACAGTTGACGCGGCAAGCGGCGGTAATGCCGGCGAGCCAAAGAAAAAGGCGGGACGGAAACAGGTGAACGCAGAACGCGACGCTAAAATTTATCGGAAATGGAAAAGATACTCAAAAGCAATGCAAAAAGAAGACAAAAGACCGCTCTTAAAAAATTTTGTAAAAGCAATGAAAGAAAAGTACCCGAAAGTCAAGTGGACAAAAGAAGGCGTCGAAAAAGCTATAAAACGACACGAAACGAAACGTGAACGCTCTCCAAAGCAAAAAGGAACATCGACCCACAACCCACAAATAGCCGCTTGCAATTTGTGGGTCGAAAATTCTTAAAAAAATTCTAAATTTTTCTACTCTTAAAAATACGGTGCGATTCTGCGCGAAACGCCGTTTCTAAAGCAAAATTTCGACCCACAAAAAATTCGTGGGTCGAAATCGTATGTTAGAATTCTCCCCTGTTGACGCGGACGATGCGTCTTTTAACAAAACCTGACAATGAAAGGGGTGAATATGCCTGAAAATTTCATGGAACAACCGACCGGTTTACTGACGGTCAAGCAAGCCGCGAAATGGCTCAATGTTTCTGAAAGGACTTTATGGAAAATCACGAGTCCGAGAGGCGCTTTAAAATGCTGTCGAATCGGAAACCGCGTTTTGTACTCTCCAAAGGCGATTGACCGTTACATCGCGGAGATAGAATTTCAAGCCGTAAAAAGCGAGGCGTAACGCGAGAAGTTAAAAACAAGTCGTCGCGAGTCCTCTATCGGAAGCGTTGGCGTAATCGTTTGATGAATTGCAGGGAGCGATTTTCTTTAACGTATCAAAAAAAGCCCCGTCGATGACCGGCGGGACTTTTATAAATTTGTTCTCAATCGAAAGAGAAATCATTATATCATGTCTTTTAATAACGTCAACGGAAACGAAGAACGTTTTCTAAAATATATCCCGACGCTTCCCGAACCGCGAAAAGGCGAGGGCGGCGTAGGTCTGTTGCGGTTTGTCAACGCGGCGTACGGTTTCGGTCTCGCTTATGAGAGAGCCGACGAACTTTTGCGGGCGCATCAGGAACCCCGTTTTTCTTACAAGTGGGATTTTAGCGACGAAGAACACGCGGAAAATTGGAAACATACGCTTGAAAAGGCGTATCAAAAGAACGATAAACCGTTTGGATATATTGTTAAACAAACGCGCGTTCCCATTGATTCGTTAAAAACAACGCCCGTCGCGGAGACGAAAAGAATACCGCGTATTGAACGCGGCGAGCCGTCGGAACTTGGTAACGTTCTCGCCGATTCTGAAATCTCTCTTTTTATCAGTTGTCGCCAAACGACGCCGGATAACCCAATAAGTATTGCGGCGTTCCTTGAAGGAATTCGTGACGGAACGTGGAGTAAGAGCGTCGAGAGCGTCCGTAACGCTGCTGATGAAACCCTGCGCGCTTCCCTCAAAAAGGCGCTTATTGCGGTAACGATTCAAAGCGAAGTTTGCGAACAACGCAACAAAGAATCGTGCCGGAACAACGGTTTTCTCTGTTTGGATTTTGACCATATCGCCCCTGAAAAAATCGAACAAGTCAAACGCGATATTGCGGCGCTTCCGTATGTCGCGGCGGTATGGAAGTCGGCGGGCGGTCAAGGTTTAGCGGCGTTATGCCGGCTTGCGGAACCGACGTATCATTTGGGCGATTGTATCAAAGCGATGCAGTCCGGTTTTCCCGACTCTCTTATCGATAAGGCATGCAGCGACGTCAGCCGGTTGCGATTTGTTTCTTACGATCCTGAAATCATTGTCAAGGACGAATGCCGCCCTGCAATCCTGCGTTACGAAACGGAGGCGATTCATGTTACCCATGCGGAGGGGGCGGAGGGATTATCGAAGCCAAAGCGGAGCGCTTCAATGCAACAGAGTATCGACCGGCGAAAAGAAGAGGACGAAAAGAAACAGAGCGCCGAAACGGAGGTTATCACCAAACCGTTTTCAGAGTATGAACAGGAAGCCGTCGAATGGTTACTGAAGGACGTTATCCCGTTAAAGGGGATTACAATACTTTACGGAAAGCCGGGGCAAGGCAAGAGTTTTTTCACGTGTTGGCTTGCAGCCGCCGTTTCCGGTGAAGACGTCATCGATTTTCGAGGCGCGCCGATCCCCAAAGGCGACGTTATTATGTTGAACGCAGAGGACAACCCAAACAATACGATTAAACCGCGTCTTGCGGCAAACGACGCCGGTATGAACCGCGTTCACAATGTTTTATGCGTCCGTCGCGTCAAAGCGGGCGGCGAGGATTATGACTATGAAATTTCTCTGGACAAGCCCCGTGATTTTCAGGTTTTACTGAATGAAAAGCCCGATTGTAAATTAGTGATTATTGATCCGGTCAGCACCTACTGGGGAGAAATCGGCGAAAATAAAAACGCCGATATTCGTTTCGCCATGAAACAGTTAAAACAGATTGCCGAAACGCACGGAATAGCAATCGTTATAGTAACGCATACGAACAAGGGAAACGGCACAGATTCATCGGCGAGGATTATGGGAAGTCGCGGACTGGACGGGGCGGCGCGTTCTGTTTTTCTTGTCAGCGAGGACGCCGAAACGGGACTTCACACGGTTTCTTTTCACAAAAATAATATTTCAGAATCAAAGTACGGTTTTACGTTCACGATTCAAGACAAAAAAATCGGGATTGAGGAACAATACCATAAAGGGACTGCCGACGACGTTTTCCAAAAAGAAGCGGAAAGCAGAATCGTCGGGCGTCGCCCGTCAGAGAAGTTTGAAGAGACGAAAAACTGGTTGGAGGAATTTTTGGGCGACGACCGCAAGCCGGTTGGAGACAAAGACGAACCGGCTGAAGGAACGATTCGTTATGAAGCCGAAAGGAACGATTACTCTTGGAGTACAGTAAAACGAGCTAAAAAGAGTCTTGGAATCATTGCAAAAAAGGACGGAATCGTTTGGTTTTGGTATTTACCTAATTTATCTGAATTAACAAATAAAGGGGACCACGACTCGATCAGTCCGCAAGAACCCGATGTGAGTCTTGGTCCCCTTCTTTTTCAGTAATATTCTGCACGCTCAAGCAATAGCTCGCAAGGAATGGAAGAAATTGAGGAAGTTCAGGAAGGACGCTAAAATAAAGTGTACACACATAATTTTGGTCACCTTCCTTCCGACGCTAAAAATTTGAATAACGTACTTAACACAAATAATAACTCATGTTACGCAGTATTTTTCTTCCCGTAGGAAGGTATTGGTTTGTGCTCGTTAAGAATTTCTATTGCCGAATTGTTCCTAATCTGGTAAACTACGCATTCTCGTTGGTACGTT
>JAISZO010000162.1 GCA_031269105.1 Planctomycetaceae bacterium
CCCCCCCCCCCGATATATTCTGCCGAAATCCAAGAAAATCAAACGCCTCGTTCAACTTTTTCATAGTCGAAACTCCTTCTAAATCTTTTTGTTTTTTGAAACGAAAACGACAAAAATCACAGCGACTTTGTCATTTCAGTAAAGTGTATTAATCTTCTATTATGCGCAAATAATCCGCGACGTCAATACGAATTGTCGGAAAATTGAAAATTTTTTGAAAATAATTTTTTATTATTCTTTTTTCACTACGAAACCGCAATCTTTTTCACCACGAAGCCACGAAGAATCGCGAAGTTTTCACGAAATGTTTTTCAAGTGGACAAATGATTGTTTTCATCACAAAGTTAAAAATTCCGCTTGCGAAACTTTTAACTCTTAATTTTTCACTTCCACGAACCATCCTGCCGGTCGGCTGCGCCGACGAGCCCCCTCCACCGGAGGGGAATTTTACAAGTGCCACGCATTCGTCCTGCAAGGACGAAAACATGCGTAACCGCCGGAAAGCCCCGCGCGCTAAAACAATCAAGCCCCCGCACGGGGCGAAATGATAAAGCGTATCGTCATGATAATCTCGTCCCTTGCGGGACTGAAGAATTACCATTTTACAATATTTGCGACTATTCAGTTAGAATATAATGAGGCAATTTCTAAAAAACTTTAATAAACAAATTTGAGATATTTTTTCGACTGGATTTTACGAGAGCGATCATGCGGCAATGCCTTACGAAAAAGCGCCGTTGCGTATCGGCTTGTCAAAAAACAGATTTATGAGATAATAATGAACTTACGTTTATTTGCGTCTTTACGCTGTTTCCTATATATTGGTTATTTGCGAGTAACCGTTTTCACTCAAGAAGAAATTTGATTATGTCGCGCTTTTATTAGGCGCGTGGCTTTATTATGGTTACAAATCCTCTGGCTGATTTTCCGTTTTTTTCCTGCGAATTAACCGACCAAGAAATAGAAAATATTCTCCAACGTCATCATCCGCATTTTGTCAAACATTTTCCGAAAGGTCTTCGAATCGATAGAACGGCGTGCGGTTTAGGCGTGTTCACAACGCGAAAACTGAAAGCAAACCGCAAAGTCGGTCGCGTTCGCGGATATATTGAAACGCGGCGCGATTACACGTCGGATTATTGCATTGACGCCGGCGGATTTCTTTCGCTGGAACCGGCGGCGCCGTTTCGTTTTTTGAATCATTCCTGCGAACCGAACTGTCAGTTTATGAATTATATTTCGGTGGAAGAATGGGAAGATGAAGAACGTCGCCGCGTCGCGTTAGAGCGAGCCGCCAGCATTTCAAGCCGAATCAATCTTGCCCGCACCGACGCCGCTTACGGAGTCGAAATGTGGCTGGAAACGTTGCGGGATATTGAACCGAATGAAGAACTGACGATAGATTACGCGTGGTCCGACGACCGGGCGATTCCGTGTCTTTGCGGAAGTCCCAACTGTCGCGGTTGGATCATTGCTCCCGAACTTCTGAATTCGTTTCTCCGTAAACTGAAACGTAAAGAAAAAGAACGCCGCGAAAAAGTGGCGTGAAGGAAAAACTTTCGTCTTTCGCCTCACGCCTTTGATTTTTGATTCTTGACTTTCGCCAAATTTACTTTTTGAAATGTTTTCGCACGATCGCTTCGCGGATATTATTCGTATCGTTGTCAAAGATACGGATTTTGATTTGTATTCCCGTGAGCGGCGCTGTGTACGGCGGCGGACAGTTCCACTTGTCCACATGCTCCATGACGTCGGCGATACCGTCTATTGTTGACGTTATTCCGGGAATAATCTCTCCGTTACGATCAAGAACGCTTGTTGCTGAAAGAATCGCATTCATTTCATTCTCATAGGCGTCTGTCCAAGTATCGTAAACGGCGGGAAGAAGACCGTATTTAATGCTCTTATTAGGATCAATAGTATTATTGTAGTATGCGGTGGTAAAAGGTCCATAAAATCCAAATGTTCCCAAATCGTCCAGTCTGATTTCCGGTTCGTCGTTTATGGTAAAAGGTCCATAAAATCCAAATGTTCCCAAATCTTTGGAACGCATTCTTGCGGCGTCAACGCTATCAGCAACATTTTGATTTGTTGGTATTTCATTGCTTCCCAAACCGCCAAATTCATTGATTTTCGGATTCCAAACTTCTACATCAAAACTGATGATATTTGTCAATAATACATCTTCATTTTCCCGTTTTGTAAATTTGAAGTCGCTTGTACTATTGCCTGAAATGAAAAAATGATCAGCATTAACTTTAGAGGGCATTAAATACGCTCTTCTTTGAGTATCAATCGCGTCCCAAGGAAGCGGATCATCCCAGTAATCAATATAAGGACTTCCTGTAATAGGAAAAGCACTACAATCTTGAGATTCTTGAGATGTGCTAATGAATTTCATCGACTCAACTAATTTATCATAGCCAGATGAAGATGTAACAATCTGTCTTCCAGCACGAAAACAAGTATTAGGACTTATTTCCGTACATTCAGCCAGTGTCGGAAGCCGTAATTGATACCATGCTGCGTTACTTTGAACGCCGTAAGGGAACGGTAAATAAGTAACAGTTCCTGTTTTCAAACTAGCAATACTTCCTTCTCCGTTTGGTAAAAATTCTTTATTCCAATGTCCATAGCGGTTTTCACGACGAGTTAAATCGGACAATGTATTTGCTCGCACATCTCCGTTTTCATCAAGATGAACGGAAACATCAAAGTCTCGATAAAAGCCGAATCCTTTTTTAGCCGGCAATAAACCACTGCTGTATTGCGATAAATTAAGAACTTTTTGCAATTCGCTATCAGGATAAATCAGCAAAACACGACGATAAAGTGTTGTTCCGCGAACAAAATAACAAACTTCCGCCTCTTTACTTTCTTTAATTTCACCGCCGACCAAACCGCGAAATTTAGTATTTCCCGGTGCGCGCATTGTAAACATAAGAATATCATCCATATCGCCAATCGTCGAATCTGGATCGCCGTTTTTATTTTTCGCAATATCTTCCGGTTTTCCGACAACAAGATTATTATTACCGCTTTGTTGACGATAATAACTCCCAAGTCCCTCAATAATACAGAAATACCCTTGCGCGTCGTCGAAACGAAGCGGCGGAGTGAGCGGAGCGGTGATCAGTTCCAAATCACGGTCAAGCTGGATTTGCGCCGTCCGAAGCCGACCGGAAATGATCATCGCGTTTTGATTTTTGTTGATCGTTCTGCCGACATAAGCGAATACCTGAACAACCGCCAGCATAATCACGAGCATCAGCGTTACCGCAACCAGAATTTCCACCAAAGTCAAACCTGACCGAACTGCCGAATTTCGCGGTAATTTTTGGCGTAACAAATTGCGGTACAAAGCATTACGATATACCGAATCAACAAAATAATAAAAACGATTTTGCGACATAAAATTGACCTCCGTCATTTTAGCAGGAAAAATGCCCTAGAATTTTACCCGACGCATCGGAACTGTCCCTATTTCCTATTTAACACAATATTTCCCAAAAAGTCAAGAGAAAAGTAAAAAGTCAAAGAAAAACTCATAAATTTGATAGAATAATATTAAAATAAATAAAATCTATTATTGAACTCGGAAAATTGGAACGGAAAATTTTTTAGATTCTATTTGTTTCAACAAAAAATATACAATTGAAAAATGTAACCGTTCACGTTTTTTTGTAAGTATATTCCATTTCTGTCTTATTCGACAAGGGATTCGTGCCATTTATATTTTTCGCGAATATCGCAGATTGACTTATTATAAGAAAAAATATAGAATTATGTAAAGTTAGCAATAAAATTTATTTCATCGTGCAAACATCCAATGAACGTCATTTACTATCTCGGACCGGCGGAAACATTTACAGAACAAGCGGCGAAAAGTTTTTCAAAAGATTTCGTCAGCAACGCAAAGGATTTTGTGTTGTTGCCGCAACAAACATTGGCGAAAACAATTATGGCGGTAACTTTGCCGGAACAATTTGCCGTTGTGCCGTATTACAATTTGATTGAAGGTTTGATTCAGGAAACGTTGGATTTATTGGTCGAACATCGTCTTACGATTTACGCGGCGCGGCAAATTCCGGTGCAGTTTGCGCTCGGCGGTTTTTTGCCGAACAATCGCGACGGCGATTTGACGGTTTATTCGCATCCGAAAGCGTTGGCGCAATGTACCGATTTTTTGCAGCGTCATTATTCCGCCGCGATTCTTCAAGAAACGCCAAGTACCGCGCAAGGCGTGCGGCAAGTTGTCGAGACTCAATCCGGTCTTGCCGTTGCGCGTCGGGAAGCGCTTGAAAAAAATGAGATTCCGGTTTTGCAAGACAATATCGGCAACCGGCAATATTCGCGGCAAAATTACACGGAATTTTTATTCGCCGGAACGCCGAAAAATCCCGCGTTTGATCAATTGCCGACAACGGAACATCGCAGAACCTTGATTGCGGTGATTCCGACAGTCGATCGCGTCGGATTGTTGTCGGACATTCTTGGTCAAATTGCGTTTTTCGGTATCAATCTTCTCAAAATTCATTCGCGTCCCGCTCTGACCGAAGTGCGCGGACAAAAACACGCGCCGCAAATGTTTTATTTAGAAACCGACGTCGCCGCCGACTCGCCCGAATTGCAGCTTTGTATCGAAACCTTAAATATGCGTCTTGTTAAACAAGGCGAAATCGCTAATCACCGCGTCGTCCGAATACTCGGTTCTTATTGTCTTCATACCTGTTTATAAAAAGACGCTTTCGTCAACGGGCGACGCCGATACGAATGCAAAAACTGCAATGAACATTAAACTTATTGAACGTACTTTAAAGAAAAAAATCGCGTTCCTTCAAAAATAAAATTCGACGCTTAATAAATTAGCGATTGAGGTCAAATTGTTTTAAATTCGTCCGAATAATTTTATCCGAGCGTGTTGAAAGAAGCGATAATCGTTGTAAAATATTGAATATTCTTTAAATGTAAAAGAATTTGAAATTTTAAAACATCCGTAACGTCTGGGAATTGATAAATAAAACTTTGTGATTCTTCGTATCTTTCATGATGAAATAAATCTTTGGTTGACAGATTGAGTATTTACCGTTTGAATCAAAACTAGAAATAAAAATTTACCGAACATGTCTTCAAAAAATCATACGGATAATCGCGAGACGCCGCCGTTTCCGTTTGCCGAGCAAACGATTACGGAGCCGCTTTGGGTGCGGCGTTTGTTGATTAGTTTTGCGCTTGGTTTTTTGGCGTTGTTTTTATTTTTGCCGCTTGCGTTTATGTTATTTGAGGCGTTTGCGAAAGGCGTTTCGTATTATTTCAAAGCGTTGTCCGATGAAGACGCGGTTCATGCGTTATTTCTGACGCTTTTTTCGGCGGCGGTTGCCGTGCCGGTCAATATCGCGTTTGGACTTGCGGCGGCGTGGTGCGTTGCAAAATTTGAATTTCCGGGAAAATCAATTTTAATTACGCTGATCGACTTGCCGTTTGCGATTTCGCCCGTCGTGGCAGGATTGTTATTTGTGCTTTTGTTCGGATTGCAAGGATGGTTCGGCGCGTTTTTAGAATCGCATCATTTTAAGATAATTTACGCCGTGCCGGGCGTGATTTTGGCGACGTTGTTTGTAACGTTTCCGTTTGTCGCGCGGGAATTAATTCCGGTGATGCAGTTGCAGGGAACGGAGGAAGAGTTTGCCGCGCGGGTTCTCGGCGCAAACGGACTGCAAATATTTTGGCGGGTTACGCTTCCGAACATTAAATGGGGATTGCTTTACGGCGTCATTCTTTGCAACGCCCGCGCAATGGGAGAATTTGGAGCGGTTGCGGTTGTGTCGGGAAGCATCCGCAAAACGACATGCACGCTTCCATTACACATTGAAAATTTATACAATGAAAACTTGTATTCCGCCGCGTTTGCGGTCGCGTCGCTTCTGGCGGCGCTTGCGATTGTCACGCTCGCCGCGAAAACAATGATCGAAATGAAAACGGCAAAAGAAGATAAATTTGAATAAAAGCGCCTCTCAAAACTTTTTTTCTTATTCTTACCAAGAAACGTAAGCGAGGGCTTAACCGTTGCCGACGCTCCGGTCTGCCATTGCGAGACTAATATTGTTTTCTTCGGACAATAAGGTTTTCGTTGGAAAATAGACTCATCCTACTTGAAATTTCTGTTTTTAAACACGGGACGCACGGAATACACAGAAAAACCACTAGGAATTTCGCGTTATTTCGTGATTTCCGTGTTCAAAACAATAAAAATATAACAACCTCTCATAATTCAGAACGAGCGGATATGTTAGAACAAAATTTTTTTGGGAGAAGATAGAGAAAAAGAAAACATCGGGGCAAACGTAACGTCTGCCCCGACTTCATCAACACAGTCTTTCAGCGAAAGACAACCTTCGGTTTTCCTCTTGGCGTTTGCAGCGATTTATTTTTTATGTTCCGGTAAACCAACCTCTTTGCGAAGCCCTTTGCCTTCTTCAGTCAATTTTTTAGCGAATTCGAGTTGTTCCGGCGTGAGGACAGACAACATTTTTTCGTTATATTCTTTTCCGATCTTAGCAAAGGGTTCTTTGATTTTTTCCATAGACGCTTTCAACTCGTCTTGTGAAAGTTTTTTAACTTCCTTTTCCGGTTTTTCACCGGCTTTTTCTTTCGCTTCTTGAGACCGCATGTCCATTCCCAACGGCTTGAGAATTTCATGATATTTACCGCTTCGTTCCACTTCGAGGGCGCGGAGTTTCGCGGTTTGTTCGCCGGTCAAACCGAAAACTTCAAATTTTGTTGCGTAAATGGATTTCATCTCCAATCCGCCGTCAAGTTGGAATTTGTAGGTCAGAACCTGTTTTTTCTGTTCCGGCGTGAGGATTTTGTAAATTTCCTCGCGAAATTCATCATCCATGCGAAACGCCTTTTCCGCAGGCGGATCGCCGCCGGGTTTGCCGTCGCGCCCGTGCGGAAAATAAGAATTTCCGACGGCGGTTTTGAGTTTTCCGATTTGTTCGTCGGTCAGTCCTAATTTCTTTACCAAACCTTCGGTTTTGATAAA
>JAISZO010000252.1 GCA_031269105.1 Planctomycetaceae bacterium
AGACTGTAAAAATTCACAAACGCCGCGCTATTTTTTACTCAACTTTTTCTGATTATATCAATAATCAGAAAGCACACAACCCCCAATTCCCCCGAAAATTGAAAAATTTTATTAAAAAATTCAGGATTCTGAATTTGCGTATTGTCTTATATTCTGCAACACTCAGCGTTATCATAAGTTACAACTATAAAACAGAAATTTTATTTCTGCGAGAATTTTTTTATTTTGCTGCGTATTCCTCAATAACACGGAATAGAATCGCTTTCATCCGCGAATTCAGATTGTTTCGTTTTTCGCTTTTAACTTTTCGCTCTTTCGCTGTCGGCGGGCTTCGTAAAAAAGAATGGCGGCGGCGTTGGAAATATTGAGACTGTCGGCAATTCCCAACATCGGAATTTTGACGGCGCAAATAGCGCCGCCGTTCCAGCGTTTGGCAAGTCCGTTTGATTCGCTTCCCAGTACAATTGCGGTGGGAATTGTGTAATCTACCGCGTCGTACGGCGTTGCGTCTTCGCATTTTGCCGCGATAATTTGAAATCGTTTTTTCTGCAACCATTCGAGCGTCTCTTCCGTTGACGCCGTTGCGGAACACATTGAAAAAAGCGTACCGACGCTTGCCCGAATCGCGGCAGGGTTGAAAAGATCGGTTTCCGGTTGCGCGACAAGAACGGCGTCTAATCCCGCGCCGTCCGCGCTTCGAAAAACCGCTCCGATATTTCCCGGTTTTTCAATTCCTTCCAACACGCAAATCAGCGGATTTTCCGGCAGCGCCAAATCAGTCGGTCTTTGAATCGACGACTCCGCGACGGCAAGAATCCCTTCATTCCGCTCGCCGTAAATCATTTTTTGAAAGACTTCCGGCGCGACCTCGCAGAAGATGATTTCATCCGATTCCCGTTGACGTAAAAGCGTTTTCAGATATTTTTTTTCGTTGTCCGATGTTTCCGCAAAACGTTTCGGTTCGATAAAAATTTTTGTAATTTTCGTTTGCGAGAGAACCGCCCGCAGAATTTCCCGCACGCCGTCAACAAGAAATCGTCCGCTTCGCCGCCGATGTTTTCCCTCGCGCAAACGCACCGCTTCTTTAATTTGCGGATTGGTTAAGCTGCTGATCATCACTTGTTTCGCCACGAAAAAATCTTTCTTCTGTTTTATCGTTGAGGATTGTTTCATCAAAAGTAGCGGGACTATTGTCTTCTTCGGATAGAACGGTTTCATATTTTTAATATTTCAATGAAACCCTTATTTTTATCTTACTTTTATAAACAAAACAACTCTCCGGTCCGCCATTGAAGAAAGTGAAAACCTAATAATGAAAAGTTTTTGCAAGCGGAATGCGTCGCGCTGGGATTAAAACAATCCTTTGCTCAATTTTATCTTTTAGTTTTTAACTTTTAACTCAAGCGGCGACGGGCGACGCCATTTGCCGAAAATGCCGGTGGCGTACCAGACGCCGTTCACGCCGAGTTTCATGTCGTAACCGTAATACGGATGTTCGGCAACGACCGCCGACCAGTGTCCTTCGGAAAAACGCCAGCATCGAACGCATTCAATCGCCGATTCCAAAAGATGTTGACTGGGCCAACTTTCGGCGCAAACTTCGGAAGCCCAAAGTTCCGCCGGCAATTTATCGGTGATTCGTTGAAAACGCCGATCCCAATGATGATGTCCTTGCAAATGAATTTTCGCTTGATATTCGCTATGAGATTTTGCTTCGGCAACAAGCAGGTTGTTCAATTCGCCGTCGGCGCTTTTCGGATGGTCGGGATGAATTCGCACGGCAAAAATCACGGAACGCTGCGTTAAAGTTCCCGGCGGAAGCGTCAACATTTTTTTCGTCTCGTCCAGAGCGTATGTCTTTTGATCCAGAAACGGAAAAACGCTTACGACGTCGCCGTAAAATTCCGCGTCTTTATGTTCATAATCAATGATTGCAAGACCGGGCGTATTCAGCATTTCATAAAATGCAGGTTGATGAATTAATGTAATCTTTTTAACAACGTCAGGAAACAATAAATCGGTTTTCGGATCGTTCAAACGCGCAACGCTCCCCATATTGCGTCCCGAAGCTCTTTGCGAAAAACTTGCTTGCCGAATCGGATTTTCGTTGCGAATGACGGTTTGCTTAAACTGCGTTTTTCCGCCCGCGTGAGTTATCGTTTCCGAGAGCGTTTGAATATTGTCTAATTGAGCGGCGATTATTTCCCCCGCATTTTCATCGAATTTGTTTTCTTCTTCTTGTTCTTGCGAATCCGCATCGTCGTTTTCTTTTATCGAAGGAATTTGCGCGTCTAACGGAAGACGAACGCAAATATAATTTTGCAATAATTTTTTGACGTCCGCATGATTCAACGATTCCGATTCAAAATCTTTGTACGGCGAATCTTTGTTTACGTCATAAAAATAAATCAGCGTCATTTTTTGCCGTTCTTTTCCGAGCCGACACGCTTCGCGATAATCGCTCAACCAAGAAATTGTAATGTTATCTTCTTTCAAAGACGATTTTTCAAGATCGCTATCGGATTTCTTTTCCGATGTAATTTTTGTAGAATCAGATTCGTTTTTACCCGTTTTTTTTATTTGACTTTCCGATTCTTCCTGTTTTTTCTCCAATGTTTGCGACGTTGTATCGACGATAAAATGATCTCTATTTTTTTTGCGAAAATGTTCAAGTTGCCCGGTTTTGATTTTTACCTTTGAAGATAAAATTCTTGTTTCGCCGGAAAAAATTGTCGCCGCCGAAAAAAAGAGTAATAAAACAAGAATCGTAAAAAATAGAAATTTCAGCATAAAATTTTTGCCGACGGAGTTTTTGAGTAATTTCATCGTTGTCTTTGTCCTTTCTGACGACAAGGTTTTTGTAACAGTTTCAAAAAGAAAGTTGACGTATCGCACTGATTAAGAGGAATGTGCTAAATACGCCGATTTTTCAGTTTAGTCGGCAAGACAAAGAATGTCAACAAATAATTAAAATACTCTCCAAAAATTATTATTCGTTGTAATGAAAGGTTATTAAAGAAATGATATTTCTTTAATAAAAAATTCTCAAAATCTTAAAAATTGCTTTTATCGATACTCGCATCAGGAAATTCTCTCTGTATAATATCATTTACTTTGTTTTGTTTTTTTATCCAACCATAATTGACGAAAAGAGAGATACGTACTTTATTAATTTGTCAACGGAATTTATCCGATACAAAACGGATTTTTTAACAACTTTAACTTTCGAGCTGCTTGCTTGTAGGATGACGCTATGAAAAAACGACGCCTTTTCTCAAAATCAATTCTTTTCAGAATCAGCGTATTTTGCGTATTGACCGGAATAACAATCTCAGCCCTTCGCGCGAACCGTTTACATCAAGTTTGCGCCCAAGAGGAAAAACAAACCAAACAAACGTCTCAAACAAAACCGCTCAAACGAGCGAATTCGTCCGGTAAATTGGAACAACTTAAACCAAAAAGTTCCAAAGTTTTTGCAGATTTTATTCGAGAGTTGAAAACGTTATGTCAGGAATCGCGCGAACAAACGTTGAAACGTCGTCAAACCGCGTCCGACTTCCGAAACTTTGACGAAGAATTGGCGATTTTTCGTAAGTCGCTTGGTTCTTCCGCGCCAAGTTGGGAACGTTATCTGAAATTGTCGCTTCTGAATATAACGATAAAAGAAGATTCGCCGGATGTTTCTTTACTTGATTCGGCAATTGAAAAACTCAGTCCGCGCCGCCGCGATATGCAGCGTCCGGTATTTGTCCGTTTTCGTGAAGCGCTGGAAGAACAGCGCGGCTTGATTCTTTCGCCGCCGAAAATTCAGAAACAAGATTCCGACGAAGAAATCACAAAATTCTTTGACGAATTGCCGAATTTAATTGAAAGTCATCTGAACGCGCCGGACAATTCAACAACCGAAGAAATTGCAGAAGCGATCGCTTATCTCGAATCGCACTGCCGCGCGGAAAAACTGCTCGCGCGGTTGCGGGAACGTTTTCTCAAGCCGAATCTTTGGATTCAAGCGAAACCGTCGATTTTGTCGCCGGTGTTTCAACGCGAAATCAACGAGCCGGTGACAGTAAACGACAACATTTTAGGAACGGCGGTTCGCGGCTCAGGGCAATTGACCGGAAACGTTGACGCAACATTTGCGGAAAGTAATGATTCGGCAATCATTCGCGTTATTATGGAAGGTTTACTGGAAACAAAAACGGTCGGTTCAAACGGTCCGGTACGCGTGCAAAGCAGTAATTCTTCGACAACAAAAACGACGAAAGAAATTATCATTTCGCAAAACGCGATTACGACAACTGCCGCAAAAACAAAAGCGAAACTCACATCGCATGTCGATAATGTGAACTACACTCGCGATAATTTTCTAGTGCGGACGTTTGCGCCTGGTCAAATTCAAGAACGTAAACCGGTAACGAATGCGGAATCGGAACGTTTGACGGAACGGCGTTTGAATCAGCGGATGGATCAGGCGGTTGACGCGCGGGTCGGCAAAATCAATCAGCGATGGAAGGAATTGGATTCGGAAAACGAGTCGGGCGAATCGCCGTTGCGAGTCTTTATTGAAACGCTTTCTACGACTGAAAACGAGTTAAATTTTCGCGGCGTGATTGGCGGACGACGTCAACTCACAACTTCCGCGAATGCGCCGACATTAAAATCGGACGCGGACGTATTCGTGCAAATCCATCAGTCGTTGTTAGATAACGCCGGAACGTGCGAATTGGGCGGAAAAACGTTTGCCGAAGAACAAGCGTTGGAGGAATTGAAAAAGCGCTTTCCTAAAATTGCGGAAAAATTGATCGGCGATAAATCGGAAAATGAAGCGGCGCTGATTATTACATTCGCAAATTCTCCGGTAAATATTGCGTTTAACGACGAAACAATTATCGCGAATATCGAAACAACCGCGATCAAACGCGGCGACGTTTCGTATCCGGGCTTGCGGTTTGTGTTTCAGTTCCGCATTGAAAACGAAAACGGCAAAATCCGGCTTGTCGTGAAAGAGCAGCCGGAAGCGTTTCCAATCGGTTTTGATACGGAACGCGACCAGCTTTCCGTAAGCGAAACGACAATCCGCGCGATCGTAAATAAACGGTTGAAAAAAATCGCTAAAGAACCGATTGAACTCAAAGAATTTACTATTGAAGGCGAAGACGGCGCCATCGCTTTAACGCCGGTTCACTTCTCGGCAAAAGACGGCTGGCTCAATGTTGGGTTGAAGTTAAAAGCTAAAAAATAAACGGTAATTATAGAGGAAAAACCTCATGAAACCAACAACCATTGGATTCGGCTTAATTGCTTTAGTAACCTTTTTATTGGTAATTAATGGGATTTGTGAATTTAAATATTTTAACTATTACCTAAATGAAGGCGTCGTTCCCGTTATCGACCGTTGTATGTTTTATCTTGCTTGGTTTCACATTGCGGTTGGTTACTTAACGTTATTCAAAGCGTGGATCAATAACGAAAAAGAATACTATAGACAATCAATAAGGACATTTTTATTGTGAGCAATTCACCGGACGGCAAAACAACCGGTAATCAATCATTACCCGATAAAGCGTGGGGCGGCGTATTCACCGAAGCAACCGACCGTCGCGTCGAGCAATTTACGGAAAGCGTTAGTTTTGATCAACGTTTGTACGCGCAGGATATTGACGGTTCAGTCGCGCACGCGCGCATGCTTGCCGACGTCGGAGCGCTGACGGCGGAGGAGTTCGGGAAAATTGAATCGGGATTGCGGCAAATTCAACGGGAAATAGAACGCGGCGAATTTGAATTTCAAACGGAACTGGAAGATATTCATCTTCACATTGAAAACAAGTTGACCGAACGGTTGGGCGACGTCGGACGAAAACTTCATACCGCGCGCAGCCGCAACGATCAGATTTCGACCGATTTGCGGTTGTGGGTGCGCGGCGCGATTGATCAAATCGATACGCGGCTGCAAGCGGTGCAAGCGGCGTTTGTGAATCGGTGCGATGCGGATTTCGACGTGATTTTGCCCGCTTATACGCACACGCAGCGAGCGCAGCCGGTATTGGCTCCGCATTATTGGTTATGTTATTGCGAAAAATTGGAACGCGACCGCGAGCGGCTTAACGATTGTCGTAAACGAGTCAATACGTTACCGCTTGGCGCGGCGGCGGTTGCGGGAACGAGCATCAATATTGATCGCGAAAAAACGGCAAAATATCTTGGATTCGAGCGAATCGCCGCGAACAGCATCGATGTTTCGAGCGACCGCGATTTTGCGTTGGAATTTGCGTTTTGTCTTGTGGAAATTGCGCTGCATTTAAGCGTTTGGGCGGAAGAATGGATTTGGTGGAGTACGTCGGAATTTTATTTTATTAAGTTACCGCAGGCGTTTTGCACCGGTTCGTCGATTATGCCGCAAAAGGTCAATCCCGACGTGCTGGAATTGATTCGCGGTAAAACGGCGCGGGTTATCGGAAATTTACAATCGCTCATTGTGCTGACGAAAGGTCTTCCGCTGGCGTATAACCGCGACTTGCAGGAAGACAAAGAGCCGTTGTTTGATTCGTTTGACACGGTGAATGCGTCGTTGACGTTAGCGGCTTCGTTGATTGCCGGAATGATTCTTAATCGCGAAGCGATTGCCGCGCGGCTTGACGAAGGTTATCTTGACGCGACGACGTTGATGGAATATCTCGTCAATCGCGGTATTCCGCAGCGCACGGCGCATGGAGTTGTCGGACGAATGGTACGCGCGGCGATGGATAGAAACGTACCGCTTGCAAAACTGCCGTTTGACGTTATTCAAAACATCGAGCCGTCGCTTGAGACGGCGGTGTACGACGTGCTGGGCGCGGACAAAGCGGTCGCGGCAATGCAAAGTTACGGCTCTACCGCTCCCGAACAAGTGCGAATGCAAATCGAACGATGGAAGAAGAAAATTAAAACATAAACGCCGGACACAACAACGGCTTTCGGTTGTTGTCCCGATTAAAGCGCGTAGCGTAAGCAAGCGAAATAAAAAAAGATGTTTGAAATTATTTATCTGGATTCCAAAACGGTTTTAATTAAATCGGACAACGAACAGGATTTATCCGACGCCGTTCATTTAATTACGCAAAAAGAAAAAACAGGGGCGATTGACGCCTTCTTAAAATTTGCGTCGGAAAACCGATTTGTTGAAAAAGATTACAAATTCAAGCGGGACGATTGTTATGACAGATAGAATATTTATCGACAGCAATATTTGGGTTTATCTTTTTTCGCAAGAGAACAACGACAAACGTCAAATTGTCGCTAAATTTATTTCCCAAAATGGAAGTTGTAACGATTTGATTGTTTCTTATCAAATATTTAATGAAGTTTCAAATATTTTAATTAAAAAAGGTTATAGCGAATAAAAAATAAAAAACGTCGTAGAATATATGTATAAAATTTGTACGGTTCAAAATTTTTCCAAAGAAATGATATTGTCCGCTTCTGATCTTCGCGCCAGATATTCATTTTCCTTTTGGGATAGTATGATTGTTGCAAGTGCGGTTTTGTCGCAATGTAATATCTTGGCAAGCGAAGATATGCAGAATAATATGGTTGTGAAAAATGTCAATATAAAAAACATATTTTTACTTTAATTTTTATTACATCGAATCTGATGGAATTAAGAATACAAAACACATTGAAACCCAATTCGCAAGATTTCGAATTTATCCTGTTAATCTTGTAAAATCCTGTCGAAAAATAAAAACTGCGGGAATGTTATTATGAAATCAACATTTTATTTGACGGTTCTTTTACTGGCGGTTAGCGGATTGTTGACTGCGACCGCTTGTCATGATTCGGCGGTGGATAAACGCGGCGCGGGCAATAACCGCGCGATTGCGTTGCAAACGGCGGCGGAATCTATTGCGTCAACGCCGGAATCGCAAAACGAGTCCGCGGCGTCGTCTCATTCGGAAATAACGAAATCGGAAAAGTCGTCGACGAGTTCATTTTCGCAAGATTCCGGCAATTCCGTTTCTCTTACGCCGGAGCCGAGAAAACTTCCCAAGAAAATCAATTGGGACGTTCCGGTTCAAAAAGGAGAATCGCCCGAATTGCAAAAAACAGAACCGGCGCAAACGGTAGAACAAACGCAACCGGCGAAACAAACAAAACAACAATCGACGTCGGAAACGCCGGAGCAAACGGCAAATCACGACGCAACGGAAGCGTTTCGCGTTATAACGCCCGAAGCGATAACGTCTGAAATTACGACGCTTGAAAAAGTCGCAACTTCGGAAGCGACGCCGGAACAACAATCTGATCGGCAATCAGAAACGGCGGACGACGTCGAAGTCTTGCCGGAAGAAGCGACGTCGGCGGAATCTTTGCCAACGGAGATAACGTCCGTCGAATCCTTACCAACAGAATCAACGCTCTGGGAAACAATGCCGGTTGAAAATACGCCGTCGAAAAATACGCAGGACGCGCCGTCAACGCAAAACGCAAAACAGGAAAATTCCGAAACGCAAATTGCAAAATCGCACGTTTATAAACAAAACGACGCAGACAATCCGTTTGACGTAATGAAAGAAACCGCGATTGTTTCCGCCTCGCAAAACGAAACGCTCGATGAAAACGTTTGGGAAAGCAGTACAAAACAACAGCTTCAATCGCTGGAAAATCTTGAAATTCCAAAACCAAAACCGCCGGTTCCGCTCAAACAAATTCCGCAAGAGCAAGTTTTTCCCAACGCCGCCCACGAGACGAGCGATTCTGTTCCGCCGCTCATTCGCAATGAGTTGGAAAGTTTATCGGAAAATCTCAAGCCGTCCAATTTGAAAGATACGGCAAATTCGCCCGATTCCGTTGTTCCTTCTCAAGAAACGGAAACGCCGAAAGAAAATACTGTTGAAAAAAACGCCGTTGAAGATAACGCCGCGAAAGATCATTCCGTTCAGGAAAAGTTTACAACGCAGGACAATCAAAAACCGATTGAGTTTACGATTATTCCGCTCGTTCCGTCGATTCCCGTAGAAACGCCGATATTACCGAATCTTCAGCCCGTAGAACAAGCGAACGACGATCCGTTTGGCATGATTTCTGGCTCGCAAGAACCGATAAAACCGGCGGACGCCGCAACAAAAGAATCAACTCCCGTAAAAGACGTTTTTGATACCGGATCGGATTTCGGCGCGTTCAACGACAATTCTGCAACGCCCGCAAAACCTGCCGCGTCTTCCCCCGACGCGGTAAAAAGTCCGGCGACCGACGCGCCTCCGCAATCAGAAACTCCAACGGAAAACGCGGAAGAAAATATCAATCCGCTTTCCGAAATCGAAAATTATCTGATTAACGAAGCAAAACGGTCGCCGGTGCGGCAGATGGAATCGGTCGAGTTGTTGTACAAATTGAACAAACCAAAACTTGCCAAACAATTATTGCGGCGCTTTCTGGAAATCGAATTAACGCCGGAAGATTGTTTGCAAATCAATAAGCAGGTCAACGCGGCGATTTTGTTGCGAATCAGCGTTGATGAAGCGTATCAGCCCGAAGGCGGAAACGTGGTGCGGAAAATTGTCGAAGGCGCGAAAAATTATTTTGAATCGCGGATTGCTATTGAAAAAGCGTTGCAAACGTTTCTTACCGCCGAGCGTCAAAGCGAAAAGGAAAACGCCGCGCAAATTATTTTGAATGGTCGCGAAACCGCGATTGAATTTCTACTCGATCGGTTGGCAAAATCCAACGACGACAAAGAAATCGCCGCCGTGTCGTCGCTTCTTCCCGCAATGAGCGGCGACGCGCGACGCGCATTGCAGGAATCGTTGACGACGACAAGTCCGCTTGGAATGCGCGCGGCGCGAATTCTTGCGCAGTTCGGACATGCCGCCGACGCCCGATTTTTGCTGCCGTTGTTGTTCGATGAAAACTTGACGGCGGGCGAACGCGCGGATGCGGCGTTGTTGGTACAATCGCTTTCCCGCAAAGTTCCGTCGCGGGAAGAAGCCGCCGCAACGTTGTATTCTGTCGCGACAAATTATTACCGCGAAAAAGTGCCGTTCCGCACGGATGAAAATTATAACGTTCCGCTTTGGAAACTTCAATTGGGCGACGAAATTCCAAAGTACGTTACAATTCCCGAACAGGACGCTTCCCGATATTTCGCGGAGAAATTCGCAAAACTTGCCGCAAAACTCGACCCATCTAAACCGGCGTACAAACAGCTTGAACGGATTACGTTTTTCGATTTGAAAGGTGCGGAACTCGGCAGCGACAATTCCGTAACGCTTGATCCAGCGTTTATCAACGCGGTGAAAAACGATAGTTCAACCGCCGAAATTGAAACGATTCTCCGCGTTGCGATGCAACAGGATCATCCGATTGCCGCGCGGATTGCCGCGGAAATATTAGGACAGATCGGCGTTGCGGAGGAATTGATTTATAAACGCGGTTCGCAAAGTCCGCTTGTCAAAGCCGCCGGATTCAGCGATCGTCGCGTTCGTTTTGCCGCGATTGCGTCGATTATGAAACTTGATCCGCAAAAACAATACGCCGGTTCGAGCGTTGTGTCGCAATCGTTAATCTTTTTCTCGCGGGCGACGGGCGTGAAACGCGCGATTGTCGCGTCTCCTTGGATTGGCGACGCGAATAGAATTGCCGGATATCTTGCGCCGCTCGGTTACAAATCGGAAATTGCGTCGCAAGGACGGCAAGCGATGCAGCTTGCGATTGACTCGGCGGATACGGAATTGATGATGCTTGATACGCGCACGCCAAATTCCAACGTTGAATTTCTTGTGCAAGATATGCGAGCCGACAACCGGACGCACGACGTGCCGATTGCGGTGATGGCGGCGGACGGTCAAATGTCTCGTGCGCAACGCGCGGCTTACGGAAGTAAAATGGCAAGCGCTTATCCGCATCCGACCGATGAAGAATCGGCAAAACAAGTCGTAGAAAATTTGCTGAAAGAAACCGGCGTAGAACATGTTCCATCGGAACTTCGGCTTGAGGAAGCGAAAAAATCTATCGCGTGGATTGCGGATTTATATCAGCGCTCCACGATTTACCGATTTGAAAACATCGAGCAAATCGCGTACAACACGCTTTGGGAATTGGAACTAATGACTGAAACGTTGCAAATTCTCAAACAGATTCCGACGCCAACGGCGCAACAAATGATGTCGCAGATTATTTCCAACACGACGCTTTCGATAGAAAAGCGTCAACAAGCGGTTGAGGCGTTTCGTTACAACGCGCAGCGGTTTGGAATTTTAATTCGCGGACGCTTAATTCTCGATTTATACGACGCCTATAACGCCAGCGGCGCAGAACCCGTCGCCTCCCAACAAGCCCGCAGCGAGCTACTTGATATTATTGAAGAATGCGCGAATTATATGCAAAAGGCGAATTATAAAAAATGAGGCGAGGATGAAGTTCTCATTGGCAGTCCGGAGCGTCGGCGACAGTTTAGGGACTGTGCGCAAATAAGTTTTCGGAAATTGGTATTGTATTTTTATTGAGGAGTAGTTATTCTTCCGGTTATGAACGACATAATGGTAACTAAAATCCGCGATAAGTTCAAGAGCATTTTATTTGTTCTTGACGAGCGGTTTAAACGTCTTTGGGCGGCGTCCGTATTGTTCGCCACGCCGCCGGTATTTCCGATCCTACGATTCGTGCCGGAATAGATCAACCAACAGGTTCAAGATTCTATCGCGTCGGGACAACCCGTGATTTCCGTAGATACGAAAAAGAAAGAAAATCCC
>JAISZO010000232.1 GCA_031269105.1 Planctomycetaceae bacterium
GGGAATTATTGGAATTGGAAAAAGCGTATAATAGACGATTAGCAAGAGAACGAGTCGCTATTGAACACGTAAACCGAAAAATTAAAACATTCCGTATCTTAAAAGATAGATACAGAAATCGAAGGAAAAGACACGACATTCGGACAATTCTACTCTGCGCTATCACAAACCACGAATTGACAATACAAAAAGGTTAGAGAAAAGGTCTAGTATGGTTATTGGTGCAGACCTTGGTGGCAGGATAATTATGGCACCACCGATCCTGCCCGTACACAAGGAAGTTTGGTTGTACCGGACGGAACATCCAACACGGTTATGTTCTACGAAGGCGCGTTAGCGGGCGGTAATGACGACACTGAACGTAACAATATCACACATTACGGTTCGCGTCCATCTATTGCGATTGCATGTCCCGCGGTCAAGTTGCCGAAGTCCGTTATGGATTACGATAACAAACCTCAATATTGGGGCGACTGTGCCAGCGCCAATTCACGACACACGTCGGGCGTGAATTGCGGTTTGGGCGACGGCTCGGTACGATTTGTATCGTTCAGCGTTGATCCAGACGCGTGGATTTCCGCAGCAACAATAGATAGCGGCGAATCGTTATCATTACCGTAATATTTCATTGAGCCGTTTGTTCATGAAGAACGGACGGTCTCTTTTTACATTCACTCATAAGCCCGTCGTTTCAAAATTGACGAGGCAAACAATAAAATTTTACAATGAAACAAATTCTTATCCTTTCGTTACTATGTCTTATCGTCATCGGTTGCAGCCGTAGCGTCCTTAAAGGACTTGCTCCTTGCGCCGGAACGGTTACGCTGGACGGCGCGGCAATTGATTTCGCGCCGATTGACGTTTCCGGCAAGTTGGAAATCGGAAGACGCGGCGGAACGGCAATTAGCAATTCTGCCGGACGTTTTACAATCAAAACAGCTTCCGACAGTCCGGGGATTGCTCCCGGCGTTTACAAAGTACGCATCAGCAAGATGGTTGAAGAGAAAGCGGTTGCCGGTAAATCGCCGATACCGAAAAGTATGACAGGCAAATACGCCGCAACGGAAACCAGCGATTTGACAGTGGAAATCCCCGCCGGAGGCGATAAAAACATCAAACTGGAATTAAAGTTGAAGTAACGCAAACGTAAATGAAGGGCGTTTGGGTTTAGCCATACGCCGACAAAAGCGCCTCCGTATTTTCTATAAAGATGCAGAGACGTCTTTGCTATAAAAAGCGAGTGAAAAATGCGTCAATACGTTTTGACGGACAATATATTTTTTAACAATATTTTCGTTCCATTTCTTCGATGTAAGTCGCGATTTCTTCATCGCTCGGAATCAATTTTAACCGGCGGTTGGTATCAAATTCCAATTCAAGTTCATAAAGCGACTCGCGGATATCAAGCAAAAGCGTCGATGAAAGCCGATCAATAAACGTAATACCGTTCAAATGATCCGTTTCGTGTTGAACGGCTTTGGCGGCAAAACCGTTCCAGTGAAATTCCTGAATTTGACCGTCGGCGCTGACGCCTTGAATAACAACCTCTGCCGGACGAACCACCGGAGCATGAATTTCAGGAAAGCTAAGACATCCTTCCTCCGATTCCGCTGAACCGCGTTTTTTCATGATAATAGGATTGATGAAAACATACTCATTTTCTGTTTTCGTTCTATCGCCGGACGTGTTCAAAACAAAAAGCCGATAAGGAAGACAAACTTGATTCGCCGCAAGCCCTACGCCGTCGCCATTGTACATCTCTTCAAACATCTGGTCGATGATATTGCGTAATCCCTGATCAATTTTTTGAACAGGTTTGCATTGGTAACGAAGAATCGGATGAGGATAAGTAATTATTTGCACAGGAAAAATTCAAAAAATATTTCTAAAAGGTTAAATAATAACAAAATTTTTTATTTGCTGCGAATGCCAAAATTTGGCTGAAAACTGGAGGCGGGAGAGTGTGTTTGCTATAACTTTTATATTTTGAAAACGTTCTCTCGACCTCCGCTTTCCTGCCGAAATGATGTTTCATTGTATTGAACCCACGCGAACTCTGTCTTTCACCGGAATATAATTTACAATTTCGTTTCCTTCATAAATCTGACGCGGACGCATGATGCGGTTGGTCGGGACGTCGTGCTGTTCTTTCCAGTGAGCAATCCAGCCGGGAAGTCGTCCGATAGCAAAAATCACCGTGAACATATTCGTCGGGATTCCCATAGCACGGAGAAGGATTCCGCTGTAAAAATCAACGTTGGGATATAATTTCCGATCCGCAAAATACGAATCGGCAAGCGCGAGTTCTTCCAATCTGCGGGCGACGTCAAGCAGCGGATCGTTGTGTTTGAGTTTGGAAAAGACGCGGTCGCACGACGCTTTGAGAATTTTCGCTCGCGGATCGTAATTTTTATAAACGCGGTGTCCGAATCCAAACAGCCGGAACGGATTCGTTTTATCTTTCGCGGCTTCGATACAATGTTCCGGCGTTAAACCGCCTTTGTAAATCGCTTCGAGCATTTCCATCACTTTGACATTTGCTCCGCCGTGCAGAGGTCCCCAAAGCGCGCTGACTCCCGACGCGCACGACGAAAACATATTCGCTTTCGCCGAACCGACAACGCGAACAGTCGCCGTACTGCAATTTTGTTCATGGTCGGCGTGCAAAATGAGAATGAGATTCATCGCGTCTTCGACTTCCGGCGTGATTTCGTACTGTAAATAAGGATACGAAAACATCATGTGCAGAAAGTTAGCGACATACCGCAATTTCGGATCGGGATATATAATCGGCAAACCTTGCGACCGTCGGTAAGAATACGCGGCAATTGTCCGAATCGTGCTGATCATGCGCGCGGCGGCTTCGATAAATTGTTCGTCGTCGTCGAGCGTCAGATAATTTTTGTAATAACATACCATTTCGCTCAACGCGGCGGAAAGACTTGCCATCGGCGGCGCACTCGGCGGCAGTAATTCAATACGTTGACGCAAACCTTCATGCAGCAGCGCGTTATTTGTCAACCGCACGCGAAAATCAATCAGTTCCTCGTGCGTCGGCAACGTTCCGAAAATCAACAGCCACGCTACTTCAACAAAGTTTGGCGAAGGCGTATCAAATTGTTCAATCGGAATACCGCGGTAGCGCAAAATTCCCGCATCGCCGTCAATAAACGTAATTTTACTGTGACAAATCGCCGTATTTGCGAGCGCCGGATCATAAGTAATTAAATGGTGGTCGTCGTACAATTTACTGACGTCCACCGCTTTATCGCCGTTTGTTCCGACAAAAACCGGCAATTCAATTCGCTTGTCGCCAATTGTCAAAATCGCTTTTTCTTCCGACATAATTGTCTCCTTTTCTAAAAAGAGGAAAGCAAGGAAATATAAAATTCATCACAGTTTGTTTGTGTTATTTGAATCGAACTGTGAAATCAAAAATTTCCATTTCTCATTGTGTCTCTTTTAGAAAGAAAATCAAGCCGTTAAATTGTCTTTTCCGCGATTTTAGAGCAAATTTTGATTTTTATCTCTTTTTTTCATAAGAAAAATAAATCTTATAGGATTGTTATACAAATAATTTATAAGCTTTATTGAATCTATACAAAATGCGTTAAAAACAAAAATTCATACATTGCATAACGTCAAATAAATTGAGAGTATTTCTAAAAACTTATTTTTTAGACAGAGGATTGACAAGATTTTTTATTCCAATCTCTCTTGTAAATCATGTTAAGCCATTCGAAAAAATTATTGATTGAATATTTTGAGAAGTTCCCTTGAGATTATAGAAACGGCAACTCGAAGCGTAAGCGGCGGAAAAACCTCCTATACGTTTTAGGCTCGCTCAATTTATGGCGCGATCCCGTAGATTTTTGCTAACTTGACGAAAAAAACAAAAATGGTAACATAATGTCTTTGATGATAGAGAGTTATAAACACAATCAATTCGTTGATCGGTTTGACGACGTTTGGGAGAAACGCTATGGGATTTTTTGAAAAAATCAAACAAGGATTGCGAAAAACCGCAAAAATCCTCAATACCGACATTCGCGATATTTTTAAAGTATCGGGACAGCTTGTCGATGAAGAGTTTCTCGATAAATTTTTTGAAACGCTTGTCAAAACCGATATGGGGGTAACTCCGACGCAAGAAATCGTTGATGAAGTCAAAGTGAAATTTCGCGGGCGCGTCGTAAAAATACAGGACGTTCTCGAAATTATCAAAAATAAACTCAAATTATTGATGGCGCAGCCGGAACATCCTATTACTTTTGCCGAATCCGGTACGACAGTTATCATGGTTTGCGGAGTCAATGGTTGCGGAAAAACAACGACGATTGCTAAACTCGCATCGCGTTTTATCGCCGACGGCAAAAAAGTCGTGCTAGGCGCCGCCGATACGTTTCGTGCGGCGGCAACGGAACAATTAACGGTTTGGGCGCAGCGTCTCGGCGCAGAAATCATCACCGGAAATATGGGAAGCGATCCGGCAAGCGTCGCTCACAAAGCCGTTGCGAAATCCCGCGAAATCAACGCGGACGTTTGCATTATCGATACGGCGGGACGTTTGCAAACGCAAAAAAATCTGATGCAGGAACTAGAAAAAATTCATCGCGTTCTTGGAAAACAGATTCCCGACGCGCCGCACGAAGTGATATTAGTTCTCGACGCCACGACCGGACAAAACGGACTTTCTCAAGCGAAACATTTTACGGAATGCGTCAAATGCACGGGGATCATTCTGACCAAACTTGACGGAACGGCAAAAGGCGGCGTGATCGTAGCGATTCGCCGGTTGATTGATTTGCCGGTCAAATATGTCGGAGTGGGAGAATCGGCGGACGATCTTGTCGTGTTTGAACCGATTCCATTTGTTGACGCCCTGTTTGAGGAATAACGCAATTGCCTACCGTAAGCCAAAGCATACGGTTAATAATGCAACGTTCCTAGCGGAACTGAAAATTGCACTACTCAACTCAATGGCAATTGAGTTACGAGAATTCCGCTTTTGCCGATAAAATTTCGACGTTTTTTTGAGGAATCGTATCGCCGATTGAGCGTTCATGGAATTTGTCGCTCTGGGATTGAAATAACCCTTTGCCCAACTTTTAACTCTTCACTTTTAGTTTTTCACTTTATTTTGACTTTGCCTGTTGTTCAAGAAGTTGGAACGCTTCTCTGGCGGCGGAAAGTTGTTTTTGTAAATCCGTCAACGAATCGCGTTCTTTATTTAGCACGTCTTTCGGGGCTTTGCCAACAAACGCTTCATTGGCAAGTTTCGCTTCTTTGGTTTTAATAAATCCCTCAAGTTTTTGAATGTCTTTCGACTTCTTTGCAAGCTCCGCCGTCACGTCAATCAATCCCGCCAAATCAACGAAAATTTCAGCGCCGGAGATTGTTACATTGGACGACAACGCCGGAATTTTTACGTTTTCTCCCCAATCATCGGCAATCGCTCCCGCCATCGAGCGGAAATACGGCGTCATCGGCTTGAGAAGTTCCGCTAACCGCGCATCGCATTTGACGACAAACCGCATCTCCGTTTTCGGCGGCACATTTTGTCGCGAGCGCACTTCGCGCACCGCGCGCAACACCTCTTGAAACCGCCCGAATTGGTCTTCGATGTTCCTGTCTATCGCCGCCGTATCCGCTTGCGGATAGGGAGCAATCGTAATACTTTCCGCCGCGTTGACCGGCGAAGTCAGACCGCGTTGCGGAACGATTTCGTTCAACCGGCTCCAGATTTCTTCCGTCACAAACGGAACAATCGGATGCAGTAACCGTATCAACGTATCAAGAACATGCGTCAAAACACGTTCCGCCGCAGGACGCAACGCCGGATCGGAAAGACGGTATTTGACCATCTCGACATAGAAGCTGCAAAATTCGTCCCACGCAAAATCATAAAGAGTTCTCGCAACCTCCGAAAAATGATACGATTCAATCCCCGCCGCGACCTGTTGCGTCACGGTCGCAAGACGGCTCAAAATCCATTTGTCCTCTAACAGAAGTTTGACGTTGTTTTTTGCCAAATCATCATTGCGCGATTGAGATAACGCAACGCTCCCGGAAAGATTCATCATCACGAACCGCGCGGCGTTCCATAACTTGTTGCAGAAATTTCGCGCGACTTCAAAACGCTCGCCGACAACCGGCGCGGACGCCAACGCTTTATCTTCCTCTTTTTCCGCCCATTGCGTCGCAAATTCTTTTTTGCATTTCGGACATTGCACGCGCGGCTGTATCCGGTTTTTCTTCGTCTGCTCCACGATCGTTTGACAATACGGACATTCAAAATCGAGCGAAAGACGCACGTCCTGATTTTCCGTCGTCAGATACGTCAGCGCAAATCGCAAAGCGTCCGCGCCGAATTTGTCGATAACTTTAACCGGATCAACGCCGTTTCCTTTCGATTTGGACATTCCTTCGCCGTACTTATCAAGGATTTTCGGATGAATATAAACTTGCGGAAACGGAACTTTGCCGCAGTTGAACAATCCGGCAAGCGCCATTCGCGCCACCCAAAGCGTGATGATGTCGCGGCTCGTAATCAATACGCTGGTCGGATAATAATACGCCAGTTCTTCGGTGGAATCGGGCCATCCCAACGTCGAATGGGGCCAAAGCGCGGAGCTGAACCATGTATCCAGCACGTCTTCCTCCCGCACAAGTTTATGTCCGGGAACCGCGTCTCCGGCAAGGTCTTCCGACTGCGAACAAATCCACCATTGATTGTTTTCTTCGTCCCACTGCCAAAGCACGTCGTTCCGTCCGGCAAACGCTTTTTGTAATTCCAGTTCGCTTATATTTTGCCCGTACCAAATCGGAATTTGATGTCCCCACCAAAGTTGACGCCCGATGGGCCAATCCCGTTTTTCACCGAGCCAGTCGAGATAACTTTTGGCGTAACGCGGCGGCGTGATTTTTATTTGTTCCCGCGTCACGGCGTCCATTGCCGACTGCGCGAGCGTGTCCATTTTCACAAACCATTGATCGTTCAGGAACGGTTCAATCGGCGTTTTCGAGCGGTCGGAATGCGCCAGATCAATCAGACGATCTTCCGTTTTGACAAGCAATCCCGCTTTTTCAAGATCGGCAACAATCATCGTTCTCGCTTTCATGTTTTTTTGACCGGCGTAAACTCCGGCATTTTCATTGAGCGTACCGTCGCGGTTGAGAAGATTGATCATCGGAAGATTCTGCCGCCCGCCGACTTCGTAATCGTTAGGATCATGCGCCGGCGTGATTTTAACGCATCCGGTTCCGAGTTCCGGTTTCGCCCAAACGTCGCAAATCAGCGGAATCGGACGATTCATCAGCGGAAGCATAACCATGCGTCCGTCGCGCGCCATTGCCGCGAACGTTTCCAGCGAACCGAGCATTTCCTTGCGCCGCGTTTGCAACGCCTCAAGACGCGTTGCGAGTTCCAATTTCTCTTTTTCGGACGCGGCGCGAATTTCGTCGTTAAGTTCCGTTTCAAATCGATCAAATACGTTCTTGGGCGACGGATGCACCGCCACCGCCGTATCGCCAAGCATCGTTTCAGGGCGCGTTGTCGCAACGGTAACAAACGCCGGTTCATTCGGTTTCGGATCAATCACAGGATAATTGATATACCAGAAATTTCCGGCAACTTCTTCATGATACACTTCATCGTCGCTGACGGCGGTTTGCAAATGTACGTCCCAATTGACGAGACGTTTGCCGCGATAAATCAGTTGATCGCGGAACAAGCCGAAGAAAAAATGTCGCACGGCTTTCGCACATACCGCGTCGAGAGTAAACCGCGTCCTCCGCCAGTCGCAACTGCATCCCATTTCTTTGAGTTGATTGACGATCCGCGTTTGATATTGTTCTTTCCACGCCCAAATCCGCGCGACAAGATTTTCGCGTCCGACGTCGTGCCGCGTTTTGCCTTCTTCTTCGAACATCCGCCGCTCGACTACCGCCTGCGTTGCGATTCCCGCGTGATCGACGCCCGGCGCCCAAAGCGTTTCAAATCCGCGCATCCGGTGATAACGGATCAAGACGTCTTGCAGCGTGTCGTTCAACGCATGACCAAGATGCAAAGCGCCGGTCACATTCGGCGGCGGAATGACTATCGTAAACGGCTTTTTCCCCGCATTCTTCCCGCGTTGCGGATCGCTCTGAAAATACCCCTTTTCGTCCCAGAATTTCGCCCAACGTTGTTGCGCGTCTTTGTGTTCATACTGTTTCGGTAGTTCGGTCATAGTTTTTAATTCTTCTTGGTTAATTTTTGTTTATTGCGATAATGATTCCAAAAGCGTTTTGTGATAAAATAATCTATCAACATCAATTCTTGTTCCATCATTTCTTAATAATGCGTGATATTGGGGTTCAATTTCGTATAGGCTTCTTTTATCAAGAAAACGAAAAATTGACGCCGCTAAATACTGACGATCTAATTCAAAAGTTTATCAAAAGAATAAACTCCATTTGCAATGATGATTCTTGCACCAGTATAAATTTGCCATTCCATCAATTATCAGAATCTCGATTTCTGGAGTAAAAACATCAAGCATTGTAATATATTCCAATCTAAAATGTCATTTTGCTACTCTTTTGCCATACTAATTTTCAGCAAAGTTTGTTTCGCTTCTTCCGTTCGGATTTTTATTTTTTCGTCAATACTAGACATAAAACACGCCTAGATCGCTTGTTCAATCATATTATCTATTTCATTTTGGTCGGGAAATTGATCCGTATATTTTTTTCAAAATTCGTCGCCCCTGAAAAAAAGACCTTGTTTATTTTACGATTTTTGTTTAGCGATCGTAATGTTTGGCAAGGCGGTAACGAGGGCGGCGAGTTGATGACAAGCGGCGATCAATCGACAAAAGTACCAATAAATCTTTGTAAAGTACGAGTAACTCCTTGTAAAAATAAAGCGAGCGGGAAAACCCTCGCTCCTTCAGCAAATTTAATAACTTTCTCATGTTGAACCCAAACGCACTGCCAATCGCATTCAACCCGTCGCCGACCAAGCCCCTCAAAAAACGGAATCGCCTTGAAAATAAAAAAATTTATTATAAAATGATATTACATTGAGGAAATCAGAGAAAATCAATAATGTTTTTTTCCAAAATTGTCTTTGAAAAAATTTTCAATTCCAATCGGTCGTGTTGCATAATTATTTTACATCCTAACTTCAATGCACTCAGGTAATTACATAAAAATAAAACGGGTCGTGTTTTGAATGTATTATTGATGTTGTTTTTCAAACATATCGGTATTTTAGATATGTTTGAAAAATACATGCAATAATACGCATAAAATGTAGTGTTTAAAATTTTGAATGCAAGTTTAATGAAAAAAGTAGTTATGTAAAAAATAATTATGCAACAAGACCATTCCAATCAAACAATTTTTTAACATGAGCATAGCGGAAGCAACCAAAACAATAAGCGTAGTGATTGTCGGAGTCGGCGGTCAGGGAATTTTATTGGCGAGCGAAATCATTGCGCAAGCGGCGGTCAATGCCGGTTACGACGTGAAAACCAACGAAGTTCATGGAATGGCGCAGCGCGGCGGTTCGGTCGTGGCGCAAATTCGTTACGGCGAAAAAGTTCACAGCCCGCTTGTGGCGAAAGGAACCGCGTCGGTACTGGGTTCGCTGGAGCGGACGGAATGTTTGCGTTATATCGATTATCTTGCGCCGGACGGTTTAGCGGTCGTTTCGAGCCAGAAAATTATTCCCGTTACGGTTTCGTCCGGTTCGACGACATATCCCAACATCGAAGCCGAAGAGTTGCGGCAATATTTTCCGAACTTGATTTATGTCGAGGCGGTGGAAAAAGCGGCGGGACTCGGAAACGCCCGCGCGGCAAATACAATTTTACTCGGCGCGACGTCCACGCGGTTGGACTTGCCGATTAGCGCGTGGGAAACCGCTATTCGCAATTGCGTCAAGCCGAAATTTGTGGACGTCAACCTGAAAGCGTTCAAACTCGGACGAAATTCCGCTTGAACCGTTTGCTTTGCTCAAATTATAAACGCAATTGTTTTTTATTCTCGCCGCAAAAAAACGCAAGTTTTGCACGAAGAGTTTTGAAAAAAAACTTCTTTAGTTTCGCGAGTTTTGTAGAAAAAACGCTTTCTATTTATTATTTGAGCGGTTTTACAAATTACCAATTCAAATAAAACGGCGGATTTAATTATGACGCAAAACAACGACGCGCCGGCGAATATCTCGATTCGCGGATTGCAAAATTTGATTCGCGAGATGTATTTTGAAAAAGACTCGCAACGCGGGACGGCGGGAACGTTTATGTGGCTGATGGAAGAAATCGGCGAGTTGTCCACAGCGCTGCGAAGCGGTACGCCGGAAGAAATTCGCGGCGAATTTGCCGACGTTATCGCGTGGCTTGTCACGATTGCAAACATTGTCGATTGCGATTTGACCGCCGCACTTGCCGAAAAATACGGCGGCGGTTGTCCCGGTTGCGGTCAATTTGTTTGCGAGTGTTCCGACGCGGAAAAACCGTAACAGATATCGCTAATTCAAACAGTGCAAGTAAATGTATTGATGCGTAAATTTGAGTTGATTCTCAATATTTCTGATTGATTTCATAAGATTAGGAAGTATCAAAGCGTTTCGTCATAGAATACGCCGAAATCAACGAC
>JAISZO010000289.1 GCA_031269105.1 Planctomycetaceae bacterium
TATCGGCAATGACTGCCGAGAGTCCTTGTTCCTTGTAGAGTTTGATATGCTCTTTGAGCGTTCTGAATTTTCGTCCTGGCGCTTTGATAACGGCTTGGCGTGTTGCGCCAGTACCGAGCCTAAGGATGGCGAGGAGGCGGGAGTGAATATTTGTTGCGAGAACTTCGTTCCACTTCGCTATTTCAGAATCCGATAAAGTGAGGTGGAGCAGGGAGGTCGTCCTTGACAAAATTTTAGAAAAATCTATTATTCGTATTATAAGGTTTTATGAAACTTTGTAAAGAACGGGGTCGTTAGCGAAATGAGTATATGCCGCAAAAAGGCGTCGAATAGATAGGAATGACGCGGCAGTTGAAATTTTTCGAATTTCCTGTAAAATGATCGCTTTGGTGTTGTTTTGACATAGAAAAAAAGAGTCGTAATATGTTTTCCACACGGCAAAATGTCTTATTCTTGATTTTCACGCCGTTATCGGTTATGATAGCCCTAATGATTTCTGTGTTGTTCAGCGAAACGTCGTTTTCGCAAACGCCGCGGCAACCGTATCAACCGCCGCAATTTCATCCGATACAGACGCCGCAGGAACAGCCAAAGCCGCAACAACAATCGTCGCCGCAGAAATTGTTGCCGCAAACGCCGTCGCAACCAAAACCGCAACCTCCTACTCAAATCCTAACATCTGCAATAACAATGAAAGAAAATGAAACAAACGCGCCGATTCAAATCGGTCCCAACGTTCCTGAAATTACCGCAAGAACTTCGTATCCGGGCGGAATTACCGTCGCGGAACTGGCGAACGGTTTGACAATTATCGTGCAAGAAATGCACACGGCGGAAGTTGTCAGCGTGCGGTGTTTCGTCAAAAATACCGGCAGCGCGTATGAAGGAAAGTGGAGCGGAAGCGGCGTGAGTCATCTTCTCGAACATCTTGTTGCGGGCGGTTCCACGACGCGGCGAACCGAAAAAGAAATTGAAAAACTCGTGGACAGAATGGGCGGCGCGACAAACGCTTTTACGTCGAACGACGTCACTTGTTTTTATATCGATACCACAACGCCGCACGCTCCGCTCGCGATTGAACTCATTGCCGAAGCGATGCAGTTTGCCGCGTTTGAGCCGCTTGAGTTTGCCCGCGAACATAAGGTCGTCAAACAGGAATTGCTCGACGGCGAAAGCTCCCGCGCGAGAGTATTGTGGAAGATGTTAAGTTTGACGTCGTATCTGGAACATCCGATACGTCATCCGGTGATTGGTTATTCCGAAGTGCTGGGGAAATTGTCGGTTGAAGACGCGAAAGCGTTTTATGCGGAACGTTACGTTCCCAATAATCAGGTGTTTGTCGTTGCCGGCGACGTGGAGACAAACGCAACGCTTGAACAGGTTGCCCGCGCGTTTGCCGGTCGGGAGCGCGGACGCGACACTTATATTCCTGCGGCGGAAGAGCCGTTGCAGATTTCGCCGCGCGAGGCAAGCCGTGAAATGGACGGTCAAACGATTGATTTGGTCTTTGCTTGGCCTACGGTGAAAATTTCCGACCCGGATATGTATCCGCTCGACGTCGCGGCGTACATTCTTACGCAAGGAGAAAGCTCGCGTTTGGTGCGGCGGCTCAAATACGAGGAACAACTTGTGCTTGGAATCGGAGCGTCGAATTATACGCCGTCGAATGTGAACGGAATGTTTCGGCTTTTTGCGGCAGTAACGCCGGAGAAATTTGAAAACGCGCAGAAAGCAATATTGAACGATGTGTATCGTCTTCGGGACGAACTTGTCGCGCAGCAGGAACTTGATAAAGCGAAAAAACAAAAAGAAGCGGAATTGGTTTTTGGTCGGCAAACGGCGCAAGACCTTGCGACTTCGATCGGTTTGAATTATATTTCGACCGGCGATTCGTTGTTTGATGAAAAATACGTCGAGGGAATCCGTCATGTGACGGCGGAAGACGTGCGGAACGCGGTGCGAAAATATCTTGTTCCGCAACGTCAAACGCGAATCGTGATTGCGCCGCCGGGAAAAATTCCCAAACCGGAGGAAAACATTGCGGGAAAAGAAGTCGGCGAAGTGCGGGCGGTGAAACTTCGGAACGGAATCCGCGCGTTAGTGAAACGGCAGGCGAATTTGCCGATCGTCACGGTCTCGGCGATTACGCTAGGCGGCGCTTTGACCGAAACGCCGGAAAACGCCGGACGCAGCGCGTTGTTTGCCGCGATGCTTGACAAGGGAAATCAACGAATGAACGCCGAACAAATTGCGGATTATTTCGATTCCATTGGCGGTGAAATTCTCTTTTCAGGAGGACGCAATACGGTGTACGGAAGCGTTACTATTTTGAAACAGGATTTTGAAAACGCAACGCAAGTCCTTGCCGATTGCCTTTTAACTCCGACATTTCCGCAGGAAGATTTCGACGTGGAAAAACAACTGACGCTCGGCGCGATTGCGCGGCGTCGCGATAATCCGAACTCGGAGATGTTTGACTTTTTCTCGGAAACGTTGCCGGAAACGACGCCGTATCACATTATTCCGATGGGAACGCAGGAATCGGTCGAAAAAGCGACGGTTGCCGATTTGACGCGGTATCGTCGGCAGTATATTCAGAGCGACAATATTCTTTTGACGGTGTTCGGCGATATTGATCCTCAAGACGCGGTGGCGCGGCTTGAAGAAACGTTCGGCGGCGTTCCGTCCAGCAAAGCGTCGGCAGTTTCTTTTGAGCGGAACAACTCGCTTTTCAATTCGATTGTCAAACACAAACAAACCGGCAAGCCGACCGGATTGGCGATGCTCGGCTATCCGATTCCGTCGATTCGGGATGTGAAAGAATTGACGGTTTTAACGGTTTTGAATGCGATCATGTCCGGTTACGGTTATCCCGGCGGCTGGTTACACACGGAGCTTCGCGGCGAAGGATTGGTGTATTCGGTGCAGGCAGACCTTTTGACCGGTCCGTCGGCGGGATATTTTGTCATTTACGCGCAAACGAAACCGGAAACGATAAGCGAAGTCCTTCGTCGAATCGATTCCAATATCGAAAAAGCCCGACGCGGCGAGATTACGAAAGAAGAATTTGAGATTGCGAAAGAACGAATTATTGCGATGCACGCGCAACAAAACACAACGATTGGCGAACAGTCGTTGAAAGCGGGATTGGACGAAATTTATGGTCTCGGTTACAATTTTGACAAAACATTCGACGCACGCATTAACGCCGTAACGTTGGAAGAAGTCTGCGCCGCCGCGCGAAAGTATTTCAATCATCGCGTTCTCGTAACGCTGTCGCCGGATGAAAAGCCGAAATAAAATTTGACTTGCGGGAATGACCGTGTTTCTTTTTATTTGCTGGAGTTATTGGAATTTTGGAAACGTTTTTTACGGAGTCGCTTGGTTGAATGGAACAAAATTATTCCTGTTGTTTCTCGGATAGAACTTGGCGAAGTGGAGTCTGGTATTGAAACCGAAGCGATTTTTCGCGTGAAAAATTTGACAAATTATGACATTCAGGGCAGTTCTAATAAGTTCAGTTTTTATTGAGGGGTTGATAGTTATGGAAAAAATATTATTTTTTCTCAAAAAGAGGCGGAGATTTTGTCGGCTCTCGTAAGACCGAGAAAATGTTGGAACGAAAGACGGTCGCGAATTTGTAATTCGGTTTGTTCGTCGGAAAGGTAGATATTTGAGGACAAGAACTTTGCAGACGAGGACGTTATCGTAGGGCTTTTTTCGTGCTTTGGGTTGCGGTTTTACGACGAGCTTGATCAATCCAGGGACGAAAATGCTCAAAGTCAACAAGAACGGAGAGTTTCGGTAAAAAATCGTTGATTTCGTAAATTTTTTCGAGTTGTTTCTCGGTATCGAACATCGAAAGTTGCGACATTGGAATAAATAAATAAAAGGAACGGACGGACTAAAAACTCTAAAAGATAATCATAAAGGACGCTCTCAATCTTGTAAAGAAGGAGAAGAGAGAAGGTTATTAGAACCGCCCTTAAAAGGAAAAAAAAATGACCGGTTATCAAAATGAAAATACCGTAACTGTTTATTCTACTTCGAATTTATTTGACGCGGAAATTGTGGCAAATAAACTTCAACAAGAAGGAATACAGTGCAGTATTCTTAACGCCAATCAAGCCGGATTTTCTGGATTGGGAATTACGGCAATAGAAGTTATTGTTCGCGAAGAAGACGCCATTCGCGCCGAGATTTGTATTACAACTTCAGAAACTTGATTTTTAACTATTTTTCATAAATCTTTTTGATTTTTGGGAAGAATTGATGACAGAAACTCTTATTAGTCTATAATAGAACATAGAAAGTTTCCGCCCACCCTAAAATAAGAGGTTATTGTGCAAATTTTACTGACAAATGACGACGGAATCCATTCTGATGGATTGAAAGCGTTGGCTGACGCGTTACAAATCATTGGCGACGTTTGTGTTGCGGCTCCGATGACCGAACAAAGCGGCGTATCGCATTCGCTGACTTTTCGCACGCCGCTCTTGGTTCAGGAAATCCATTGGGAAAACGGAATTCCCGCGTTTGCGGTTGAAGGAACTCCCGCCGATTGCACGCGAATTGGCGTTCTCAATTTATGCAAAACAAAACCGAATATTGTTGTGAGCGGCGTCAATCACGGTTTAAATCTTGGCTGTAACGTCGTTTATTCCGGGACGATAGCCGGCGCCGAAGAAGGCGCAATACTCGGAATCGACAGTTTTGCGGTATCGCTGGAATACGACGAACTTCCGCCTTGGGAACGCGCGTCGGAATTGGCGGTTCAAGTGATTCGGCAAATTGTCGGCTCGCGCATCAATTTCGGCAAAGCGAATTTGGTCAATATTAACATTCCGCTTTCGGCGTGTTATGCAAAACAAGCCGCCGGAGTTTGCGTAGCGCCGGTCGATCAATCGCCGTTTGGCGAACCCTACTTAGAACGTCAAACTCCGACAGGAACGCCGTATTATTGGCTTTCGGGAAAAGTTACTCCGTCAGCGCCGCCGCAACCGACCGATCGGACTATGCTGAAAAAGGGATTTGTTACCGTCACGCCTTTGGAGTATAATAGGACAAATCGAACGGCGATTGAAAAATTGGAACTTGCGTTTGTCGATAACGCAGCAGATTCGCGGAAAACGTTGACGGAATTCACCGAAAAAGAAAATTTTCCGAATCTTTCCTTGTCGGAACACGCTGAAATTCAAGAACCGTCCGACCTTTTGATTGGCGATTATGTGACCGGATTGGTAACAAAATTGCCCGATAATATTGCGACGGAAACGCCGTCCGCCGCCAAACCGGAAGAGTTTCGGAATAATATCGCGAATCATCCGGTAAAAACGCCGAAAACGGAACATGAACCGAAAAGCGTATCGGAACGTTTTTTGCCGGGCGTTTCCAAATCCGTTAAAGAGAAAAAAGAAAATTTGTCTCCTCATTCGGAAGGAACGTGAAAAGAACGGCAAAACGTCGCATTGTTTTTCATTGTTTTACGATGAGCAAGCGTTTGCCGTTTTCTGAAATTTTCAGATGATTTTTAATTTTGCTTTTAAGAGGGCTTATCATGTTACGATTCCATTTTATTGCGATTGGCATGTTTCTTTTTTGCGGTTGCGATACCAACCAAAAAACTTTAGAGCCGCCAACTCCCAAAACGTCGGCTGCGGAAAAGACCGGCGAGGAAACGACAATATCCTCCGGCGAACAACCGGAAGAAGCGCATCGCGCATTTCAGGAAGGCGACGGTAGAAAGGGACATTATGAAGAATTTGGGCGAATTAGCATTTTTCAGCGCACTATCGGTACGATGTACCGCACGCAGGAACGAATCAACAAAGATTTGATTAAACACGCTATGGACATTTACAAAGCGGAACATGATTCTTTCCCAAAAACTCATGAAGAATTTATGACGCAAATCATTGAATACAATCGCATCAAATTACCGGAATTAAGAGAGAGATGCCGTTATGAGTACAATCCTCAAAGCGGAGAGTTGGAAATTTACGGTCCCAAAGAATTGCTGCAATAATAGACTTGTTCAATAATTTCAATTATTAATATTTAGGAGTAGAGAATGTTTTGCGGTAAAAAAAATTGCGATTATTCTGATTTGGGAACCGGCGCGGTGCGGCGCAGGAGTTTTTTCGGCTTGTTTTTCGGCTTGGCGGGCGGCGCAATGGCTTTTGCGATTCCGATTTACGCGGCAATAAAGTCGGTGATTGATCCGCTCAAAAACAAAGGATTGGGCGGAAAATTTTATCTTTTGACTTCGCTGGACTCGCTCGATGAAATCCCGCAAAAATTCCCGATAGCGGACGACATAAAAGACGCTTGGATTACAATACCGCGTCAAACTATCGGCAACGTTTACGTCCGAAAAATCCAGGAAGGAAACGAAACGAAAGTCCTTGCGTGGCAATCGCTTTGTCCTCATGCCGGTTGTACTATCGGACTCAAAACGCAGGAAAATCCCGAGACGCAAAATGTCGAGTTGCTTTTTTCTTGTCCTTGTCATACCGCCCATTTTGATTTGAACGGCAAATTACTTGACAAAAAACCCGACGCTCCGCGAAATATGGATTTGCTGGAAACGAAAATCGAAAACGGTCAGATTTACGTCAAATTTGAGGTTTTCGCCTTTGGCACGCCGGAGAAAAAATCGTCGTGATTTTTTTCCAAGACAACAAATTTCGTTTCATGGAAATCTCTCAAAACTTCTTTCTTCGCGACGCTTCTTTATTTTTGCGGCGAAAGAAATTTGCGGCTCGCGGTAAAAAACGTAACGTCGCGACGCCGTTTCGGCAAAACGGCGTCAACCGATTCCTTCTCCGACCTCACATATTGAAATCGAATTGATTTTCCCGACCGGCGGTTACTGTAACTTTTTGAGTACTTGCCGAACCAAATGCCGGAGGAGCAACGTCTCTGAATTCGACTTTCGCTTTCATCGGATCGGGATCGTCAACACGCGAACCCGCGACTTCTTCCATCACGGAAATGCGGACTTTGTATTCGCCCGGAACCAATCCGTGCGCCGCATCAACGGAATACCTGCCGTCCGTAATTACTCCGCCGGATTGCGTCCGTTCCGTTTGGTTTCCGCCCGGTTCAAACTGAATACTTCCGTTGGAAACCGGCTTTCCGTTTAAAGTAACATTTCCTTCGATTTTCAAACGTCCCTGCGGATTAGAACTCCCGCATCCCAACGCGAAAACGAACATCAAAGCCGTTAAAACAATTGCGTATTTTTTCATCATAAATCTCTTGTGAATGTGTTAAATTGTTAAAGTGAAATGCGATATAAACTGTAATGATTTTGCGGGAAGCCGCTTAACGGGCGAATTCCCGCGAACATGGCGGGTTTGTCCCGCCTGCCGTTTACTTGCCGACGCTTTCCGCGCCGCGCGAACTGCACATCGCTCTCCATACGTCAAGGTTTACCGTGTCGCTTTGGAACGAAACGCTTCCGTCGCCAAACGCCGTTTGAACGCCGCCCGTGTGATAACTTCGCGACGCAACAAAAAGTTGCTCCGATACGCCGTTAGGACCAATCGGAAACCGGTTTTTGGGGAGCAGCGTGTCGGTCATTTTGGAATTGTTGTGTCCCTGATCGCCAATCGAAGAATTGGGGGCGAGATTTCCCGTGAAAAACGCGCCGTTCGCCCACCAGATATAACCGCGTAAATCGTCTCCCCACGACGCGCCGTTGCTATCGGCAACTCCATTCCATTGACCTCTCACGCCTTCGCCAAACGCCAGCGTGTTAGACGTCCCGTCGGCGATTTCCGTCAATTTGTAACTTTCGGTTGCCGCCTTCCTTCCCATGCAAAACATTCCGCCGTGCGTAAAAACCTGAACATTGGCGGGCGCTGCATTGTACGGAATATTCGTAAACCATGCCCCGGGAAATGCCGATGTATCCGTATTAGGAATTGCGGCGTCGCCGGAACAACAGAGGTAATTATGGTGGTAACAACCTTCGCTGAATCCCGAAGGCCAAAACGAAGAACGGAGGTCGCCGCCGTCGCTTGGACAGGTATAGACGGAGATTTTGACGTCCTTTAACACCGCAAAGTTATTCGCTTCAAAACCGGCGTCAACCGTTGTATCCCATGCCGATCTTTTAACATTGTACCGCGAGTACAATGCCTGTTGTTCTATATACGGCAGAAGTAACGCCGCCCATGTGGGACCGCCGTCGCCTTTACTGCCGGGCGGAAGCGTTTGGTAAACGTCGTGGTAGTTGTGAGACGCCAACGCAACGTTCTTGAGATGGTCGGAACATTGCATTCGCCTTGCCGCCTCGCGCGCCGCTTGAACGGCGGGCAACAAGAGCGCGATTAACACGCCGATAATCGCAATCACAACAAGGAGTTCAACTAACGTGAATCCCCAATGAAAATGTTTGTCTTTGTTCATAATCTGAATTCCTTTATAAATAATGATGTTGTTTGAAATCGTTACGGAGCGCTCGTTTCGCCGCCTTGAGAGGTCGCCGAAGCGCGCCATGCGTCAAGATTGACCGTGTCGGAACGGAAACTTACCGAGCCGTCCGCAATTCCGACATTCACGCCGTTGGTATGGAAACTTCGCGCGGAAAGAACGTTTACAAGATTTGTTCCGCGAGGCGCAATCGGATGTTTCTCGTAATAAAACGTTCCGCCGCCGGGATGTCCCGCAATGATATTGGCTGTGTTTGTTATATCGGGATTACGGGTATTGGGAGTAAAATACGCCGTAAAAACGCCGCCTTCGGGCCACCAGTTCATTCCCCGTAAGTCGCTGCGTCCGGTTAAAATGGATGCGGAACGTTCTCCCTGAATTGTTTCCGAAAGCGCCATCGTATTGGAAAGCCCGTCCGTCGCCGATCCAAGCGTCGTCCACTTAAAACCATAAGAAGTTCCGACAACGCTGCCCACCCAAAACATTGCGCCTTGATCTGTCGTTATATCGCCGTAGGGAGCCCACCCGCGACCGGCGTTATTTGTTGCGGAAATACTTGACGGTCTATCCGGTGTGTAATATCCGGCATTCCCAAAACAGACAACAACGTTATGAAGCCGGTATCCATTCGCCTGACCATTGGGAAACGTCGCTTTTTTGTCGCCGTTGCTGGGACAGGAATAAACGGATATGCGAACCGGCATCAATAGGTTTCTGTTTGAAACGGGGTATCCGGCGGCGGTTGACGTGTCGTAGAAATTTTTTCCGAAATTGTACTGCGAGTAAAGAGCTTGCTGCTCAATAAACGGCAGCGTGTGATGCGCCCACGACGCGATGTTTTGTCCATCGCCGCCAAGCGGAAGGGCTTTATGCACATCCGCATAGTTGTGAAAGCCGAGTACAACATTTTTCATGTTGCTCGAACAGTTCATACGGGACGCCGCTTCGCGCGCGGCTTGAACCGCGGGTAATAGCAGCGCGATCAAAACTCCGATGATCGCAATCACAACTAACAATTCGACAAGCGTAAACGCCCGGCGAATCAAAGATTGTTTTCC
>JAISZO010000301.1 GCA_031269105.1 Planctomycetaceae bacterium
ACCTCCTTGTTCGTTGGTTATACAAGACGTAATTATGACCTTTTTACAATTTTATGTCAGCAGCAACCTGCAAAATTCAACTTTATTTAAAAACACCTAATACGGTAGATTCAGTAAAATCCCGTATTATACTGAAATTACTTTATGTTTTTTGTTTTAGGAATCCCCTTGGCGCCTTAGCGCCTTTGTGTGAGAAAAAAACTTGTTTGCAAAAATTTCGGCTCAATTTAACTCGCTCCAAACCAACCGTTTCGTTGAAGCATCCAATCAATTGGACGTTTTAAAGTTGACGTCCGCGTCGGTAACGAACCGGTTTAACTCGCTCAAAACCAACCGTTTCGTTGAAGCGTGCAATCAATTTGAAGTTTGGATTTCTAAATATGTCAAGGCGTCGAATCAAATTCCGATTGCGCCGACGTATCGTGTTGTTGCGAGCGTCATGCTGGACGTTATTCCGTTTAAAATTTTGCGTTATTTCAGTAGTTCAATCAGTTTTGATATTGAATCGCGGAAAAATTTTCGGCAGGCGAACGTCTTTAACATTTACGGCTTGCAACATCAGGAGCAGATGTTGGCAAAGTGTTCCAACATTCTTGACGTCAACCGCCACGACGCCCGCGTGTCGGCTTCCAATTTATTTGCCGCGAACAACCGCCTTTATTTCAAGTCGCCGACGCTCCGGCATATTTTCACGCGCGAGGGTTGGCGGCTGATTTTGACGCGGACGGAAACCGGCGAAGAAATTGATTTGGGATTTGTCAACGCCGACGACGCCGACCGCGCCATTCGCGACGTCGATTTGCCGGCGGGCGGTTACGAGTTGTCGGTGCGTTCGTCTTCTTTGTTCTGGGAGAACATTTTTGACCGCGTGAAGCGGACGTTTGTGATTCAACCGGACGCTCCCCAGCCGGTTCTGGGGACGCCGCCGATTTATCATTTGCGTTCGTCGGTTTCGCGTGGCGTGACGACGATACGTTGGTCGTGCGATTTGGGCGAGTTTTTGGATTGCGATTTTTGGATTTGGCTTTCGGAAGATTTTTTTGTCGATACCGCCGCCGAGCCGACCTACAAAATCCCGCGACAAACAGGACAAACGGAATACGCGATAGAAATCACGCAAAATCGTACATTACGATGCGCCGTGCAGGTCGTTGCCGGCGGCGGCGCTTTACGCGGCGACATTCTTGAAACCGTTCTTTCATGGAAAAATACGCCAGCCCAAAGACCCGAAGACCAAATCGCCGAAAGGACGGTGACAGGGACCAGGTTCCAGATACCAGAGTTGTTTTTTAACACGTGAAAGTATGGCAAGCCAATACTGGAACCTGATACCTGGACACTGTTACCTACGAAAAGCGCTGCAAAATTTTTAAGAAAATGCCCCTGTTTTACAAAAAGAGGTATTGAAAAAACAGAAAATATTCGTTATGATAAATACATATAAAATAAAAACCCCTAATTATAGAGGGACAAAAATGAAAAACACGGAAAAAACCTTTTTTCTCTCGATGGTGCATCATCTTGAGGACGCCGCAGACATGATGAGTATTGCGGCAAAAAAAATCGAAGACATGAGGGGCGATAAAATTTATTGCTTTCTCATGAGGCAAAAAATTTCTCGCATAAGAGAACTTGTGCAAGAGATTAAAAAAATGATAGATTAACCTTAATCTCCTTTCTCCCCGCAAGGGGGCGAAGGGATTTATTTTTTAAATGGAGAAAATTATGACTAAAGGAATTGAGAAATGCTTAATTTCAAGTTGCGTTAAACACTTGGAATCGTCGAACGATTTGATGGAAGTTGCTCAAGAACTTTTACCGGAAAGCGACGAAAAACGAAAAATCGGCGAATTGATTGCAAAAAACAAAGAGGTCATTGAGACAGGAAAGAAAATCGTCAATGAGACGGATTTATCTCAAAACAAAGCATAAAATCAAAATCGGGGAAAATGTGATCGCCCCGTATTTCGGCGAGCCGGACAATGTTGTTTTTCACGCCGCCGGTCAAGAGATTCGACTTCCTTATGAAAAGTGGATTCCTCTAGGTAACGCAAGAATCTGTTTCCAACGCGGAAGATTCATCATCATTGACGGGTCAAGGTTTGAAATTCTGCCTCCGAAAGAAAGCGTCGAAAAAGAATGACGGACGTCTTTTTCGATGCTATTTTATCAAACTTGATAGCGACCTAAAATTGCGTAACTTCGCGGCTCATGTGATGTGAGCGCGAGGAGCGGGGACAGGTTCGCCTGTCCTCTTTTTATTTCTTGACGTACTTTGATTGTTTATTTTTTCACTTTTGAGATTTTTTCACTTTTTTCGTCTAATTTTTCTATTTTATCTTCAATTTCTTTTGTACCTGGAATGTATTCCGCATAAAGTTTTTGAAAATATTCATTTGCGCTTTCATCGTCAGCTTCGTAGGACAATTTTTTCTGTATAAATTCTAATCTACTTTTCGCTTCACTGATAATCTCCGACCAACATTCCCAAAATTTTTTTTGAAATTTTTTATTTTAAAAAAAATAGGGAGTCGTTGAACAAAAGCCGGATTTATACTTTACCTCGCCATGATTTGGTCGTTTTTAAAGACTTGAAACCGCAGGGTCATGAGTGAAGCGACTTCGGTTTTGTATTTTTTGTCGATTCCCTTCAAGCAAGCGTTGACGCCCGACTTGAAGTCCTCAAACGTTTCATAGTAACAATTATTCAGCGACTGATTTTTCACGAACTTCCACAATCGTTCGATCAAGTTCAAGTTCGGCGAGTAGCTCGGCAAGAACAGCAACGTGATCCCGAGTTCCTTCGCCAACCCTTGAACCAACT
>JAISZO010000316.1 GCA_031269105.1 Planctomycetaceae bacterium
AACTCCAAAGATTACGAACGAAACACCGATTCCGCAAAAACAATGATACATATTGCCATGTCAAGCCGTATGCTAAATCAACTCGAAAAAACAAATTTGACCGGTTAAAGACTTACTCTAAGCGCCTTGGCATCTCCGTGTGAAAACATTTCTCGCACGAATATTTCTTTTCTCACGCAAAGGCGCTGAGGCGCTAATATTTTTATTCCTCATAATAAATTTTCGTAAAAAATAGTTCTTCTATTTTTTCGTCGCAGATTTATGACCAACGCTCCAGTCTATTCTCTCGCAGCAAAAGTCGTATCGCCCGCGGTCTTGGAGGGTTCTTTTGGGGAAACGAATTGATTCTCAAGCGCCAAGCGGATTGTTTCGGCGATAAGCGTTTTCATCTTTTCTTCGCCAATCCGATCATGCCGGTTACGAAACAATTCGTTTTGCCGCAGTTTTTTGAAAAACGCTCGTCAACCCTATTTCTTAAGGGATATATATGTTTTTCTGGGACGACTAAATTATTTTATTTTTTCTATTTTCTGTCTGCAATGTTTCAAAATAAGGCAATAAGGTTGTTATTTGAGCGCGCAACGTTTGGCTACTGCGGTTGTTTTGTTAAGAAAAATAAGGTGAAAATGAGGTTTGCCATGATTCTCTCTCTTTTTATTTTCTTTGCACTCCGTAGCGCCTGTTTTTTCCCAAGCAAGAGGGCGTCTAAACATTTTTCGCAAAAGCGTTAAAGAGAAGAGCAATACTGGTTGCTCCAGCGTCAATATGACCAACGGAACGTTCGCCGAGATTGCGGGCGCGTCCGAATTTTGCGACGTAATCTCTTGTCAATTTCGCGCCATCGGCGGCGGCGGCGGCGGATTCGAGAGCGGATTTCAAATCGGATTTTCCCGACATTTGTTCAACAGCCGGAATTAACGCATCCATGAGCGTTTTGTCGCCGATTTTCGCTTTCGTTTGCTTGCGAACTCCCGCTAAACCGCTTTCAAAGAGAGCAATGGACGCGGCGGCGTCAAGTTCTTCCGACGTTACCGCTTCGCTCATTCCCATGAAAAACGAGCCGATCAGCGAACTCGTCGAGCCGCAATCCTCGCCCATCACCGCCCAACCGGCATTGTAAATCGTTTCTTTTAACGATTGTTCCGCCGGAGCGTCGGTAACCGATTTTGCCGCCGCGCGAATTGCTTTGACAATTGACGTACCATGATCGCCGTCGCCTGTCGCAGAGTCAAGCTGGTTCAGGTAAGCAACATTTGCCTCAATGGTTTCATAAGCCGCCGTGAGCATTTTCCGAAGAATTTCAATTTTAAGATGCACCGTCATATTATTTTTCTCGTTAAAATTTCAAAATGTTCAACTCAATTGGAAACAAAAAGTGAAATCGGCGAAAGTCCAAACAATCATTTTGTGATTTTTATGACAATGATGATTCATCATCTCCTATCGTTCAGCCGTCATCATTTCACACATTTTTCCCTCCATTATTTTAACATCATTTTTTCCGCAATCAATCGTCTCGTCACAGTCTCACAACGAATCCTTTTCCTTTCTCATTATAGCGGTATAACTTAATAAAGGATAAGGAACAGTCGAAATTAGGAATACTATGGCATACGATGAAAAATACAGAGCGCGTGCGGTAGCATTCAAAGACAGCGGACACACTTTTGAGCGGTTGAAAGAGGTTTTTGGCATTTACAGCGCCTCATATTACAAATGGCTGAAGAACAAGGAAATGACGGGTTTTTACGCTCCCAAGAGCGAAAAGCGAACCAGGAGGCGAAAGATTGACCCGGTGGAATTGAAGTCGGCTATTGAGGAGAAGCCGGATATATATCTTCGAGAGCTTGCCGAAAAATTTGACTGTTCTACGACTGCTGTGTATAAACGATTGCGACAGCTTAAAATTACGTATAAAAAAAGACATTTACGTACTCGGAAAAATCTGAAAAGCACGGGCTGAATATCTCGAAACAGTAGAGAGGCTCCAGTTCAATGAACGTGTCTCTATTGACGAGAGCGGCGTTGACAACTGCCTCGTCCGGGGAATACGGCAGAGCTGTTCGCGGTGTGAAGGTCGAGGACACAAAACGCGGGAGGAAATTTCAAAGGACGAACGTAGTCGCCGCGCAATTTAAGTCTGACGATTGGGGAAATCAAGGTTGTCGCGCCATTTTGCTACACTCAAAACACGACCGGAGAAATTTTTGAGGATTGGTTCAAAAGCAGGTTGGTCAAATCAGTTCCAAAAGGCGTAACGATAATCATGGACAACGCTTCATTTCACCGAAAGAAAAAGTTGCGGAATCTGACGCGAAGACACGGCATAAAATTGTTGTTCCTGCCCCCATATTCGCCTGACTTTAATCCGATTGAGCGTACTTGGGCGAATATGAAACGCGCCTTAGAGTAAGTCTTTAACCGGGATTTTGCGTTAAAAATGTCGGAATTGGTATTGTAGGAAAACACAAAACCATGTTACGCTTCCGTTTTTGGGCATAGCAAACCTTATTAATGGAGCACGT
>JAISZO010000004.1 GCA_031269105.1 Planctomycetaceae bacterium
AATCAAGCCCGAATTATTGAATTAGTTCGTTTACTTGGTTTCACGCTTGTTGAACTTCTGGTGGTGATTGCGATCATCGGAATTTTAATTGCACTGCTTTTACCCGCCGTTCAAGCCGCACGGGAAGCGGCGCGAAGAATGCAATGCACAAATAATCTCAAACAAATTGGTCTTGCGGTTCACAATTTTCACGATACGCGAAACGCTTTGCCGCCGTCGTGTATTTACAATCACAAACCGTCGTTTTGGGCGTTGATTTACCCTTATATTGAGCAAGAAGCGCTTTACGACGCTTTAGGTTCTGTCGATGTGAACGCGGTTAACAAAGCGCCGCTTATTACCAACGGGACGTCCGGCACTAACACCGGCGGTTGGTTTGTCAACGGATTAAAGAATCCAAACAATATCAGCGGTCAAAATACAGAGCCGTTACGTCAAGCGTTTGGTTCCGTTTCCATTTACAAATGTCCCTCGCGACGAAGCGGAGTTTCGTATGTTGACAACACTCCGGGAGGAACGCTAAATAATAATGGTCCACGCGGCGATTACGCTATTGTTTCCGCGTTTAATCCTGATAATGCGTCCACATTGATCAATAATAATTGGTTCAATCAAGTTTCTTTATACGGGAATGCGACGGCAAATTGGTATCTTAATCGCAACAGCAGTCCGTTTCGCGTTAGTTCCGTTCAATGGGCGGCTGGAGCGACGGCAACCGGCGGTAATCCGCTCGGCGGAAACAATGACGATAAAAAATTGATCGTAAGCTGGCAACCGCGAGATTCTTTTTCTCATTGGCGAGACGGAACAAGCAATCAATTGATTGTTGGAGAAAAATTTATTCCGACGAGTTTAATTGATAAAATTCCGACAACCAATCCTGAATCGCAGTGGGACGGCGGAAATATCAATACCAATTCCACTCATTGCAATTTGAACGTTGCCCGTGCGATTTACAGAACGCAAGCGTGTATTAAACGGTCTCCGCGGGACATTCCGCCGGGCGAGGAATTTGGTACAACCGGCGATAACAGTACAAACGCCAAAGTAACGCACGCGGTTTTCGGCGGAATTCATCCCGATATTGCCGTGTTTCTTCTGGGAGACGGTTCCGTTCAATCCGTTTCCTCAACAATCAATTGGACTACGCTTTGGTATTTGGCAAATGTCAACGACGGACAAGCGGCTTCATTACCGTAATACGTTACTTTATACACCGTTCCGTACGAATCGCGAAATTTTACATAAAGTTTTAAACTTCGTGCGTTTCGTACTAAAAAAATAGATTCCATTTATTATCTGATTTTATAAAAACGCAATCAAAATACAAACAAACATGAAAAATACTTATTTCATTTCCTTGATATTGCTTCTGATTTTAAGCGTTGGTTGTTCTAAAAACGTAAAAATTACGGGGCATGTGACATTTGCGGATAACGGCGAACCGGTAAATTTTGGCGCCGTCTGTTTTGAAACCGCTGAAAATACGTTTTATGGAACGCTTGATCAAAACGGTTTTTATGCCGTCGGCGACACTCATGACGGCGCCGGTATTCCGCCGGGAAATTATCAGGTTTGGCTTTCCGGCACGGTTTTAACGGAAGATATTCCCAGTAAGGGAAACGACGGACTTTTCAATACGAAAGAAACTGTAAGAGTTCATCCGAAATATACGCTTCCTAATCCCGACGGATTAAAATTTGAAGTCAAACGCAACGGCGCGAAAACTTTTGATTTCACGGCGGAACGCCCGCCAAAAAAATAAAATCTTTTGTTCTTTATTTTTTAACGGCGTTACGCTAGAATGAATCTTTCAAACAATGGTAAAAACTGCAACAACCGAAATCCTATCAACAAATGAGGAATAAAAATGAAAAACTTTTTCTTTATGATTGCCGTTTTGTGCTTGGCAATTGACGCAGACGCAACGGCAACGGCTCAACAATCGGGACAAACGGAAACGCGTCCGAACATTATTCTTATCATGTCCGACGATATGGGATATTCCGATCTCGGTTGTTATGGCGGCGAGATTGCGACGCCGAATCTTGATTCGCTGGCGGACGGTGGTGTGCGGTTTACGCAGTTTTACAATACCGCGCGGTGTTGCCCAACCCGCGCGTCGTTGTTGACCGGTTTGCATCCGCATCAGGCGGGCATGGGACATATGACCGGTACGAATCGTCAGTTGACCGGTTATCGCGGCGATCTTAACCAAAACTGCGCGACGATTGCCGAAGCTTTAAAATCTTCAACGAATTATCGCGCTTATTGCGTCGGAAAATGGCACGTTGCCAATCAAACCAAAGCGAACGGCTCGAAACATAATTGGCCTCTTCAACGCGGTTTTGATCGTTATTACGGCATTATTTCCGGCGCGGCGAATTATTTCGATCCGCAAACGCTTGTGCGCGATAACGCGGCGATTTCGCCGTTTAACGACCCGGAATATCAGCCGAAAGAACAGTATTATCTGACGCGGGCAATCAGCGATAACGCGGTAAAATTCGTCAAAGAACATAAAGAGAAAACGCCAAATCAACCGTTTTTTATGTACGTCGCCTTTACCGCCGCTCATTGGCCTATGCAAGCGCCGGAAGAATCTGTCGCTCAATACCGAGGCAAATACGACGCCGGTTACGCGGCGATTCGCAAAGCGCGTTACGCCAAGCAAAAGGAACTCGGTTTGATTTCTGACCAATGGGAACTTTCGCCTCAAGCGGAAGATTGGAACGACGTCGCCGACAAAGCGTGGGAAGCCCGATGTATGGAAGTTTACGCGGCAATGATTACCGAGCTGGATAAAGGAATCGGAGAGATTACCGCGTCGCTCAAGGAAACCGGACAATATGAAAATACGACGATTCTGTTTTTGCAAGACAATGGAGCGTGCGCGGAAAATATCGGACGCGAGGAAAAGAATGTTCTTATCAACCGTCCTGAACAACCGCAATTTGAACCGATTGCAAGAGACGTTGTTAATCCGCCGCTCGGCAATCGGACGCGGGACGGTTATCCGATACGTCGCGGAGTTGGCGCGACGCCGGGACCCGCGGATACGTTTATTGCCTACGGACGCGGTTGGGCGAATGTTTCCAATACGCCGTTTCGCGAATATAAACACTGGGTGCATGAAGGCGGAATTTCAACGCCGCTCATTGTTCACTCGCCGAAATACGTGGACAAATCCATGCGGGGAAAATTCTACCGCGAGCCGGGTCAGCTTGTCGATTTAATGGCGACTTGTCTTGATCTTGCCGGAGGAACTTATCCGAAAAAGTACAACGGCAATAAAATTACGCCGCTGGAAGGAATCACGCTTGTTCCCGGTTTTTCGGGAAAATCATTGACTCGCGCAAAACCGCTTGTTTGGGAACATGAAGGCAATCGTGCGATTCGCGTTGGTAGCAGGAAACTTGTTGCGAAAGGCGAGCAAGGAGCGTGGGAACTTTACGATTTGGAATCCGACCGTAGCGAACGGAACAATCTCGCGGAACAATATCCGCGGGAAGTAGAAACGCTTTCCAAACAGTGGAACGAATGGGCGGTTCGAGCAAACGTTCTTCCTTGTCCCTGGGGCAACAAAAATACGGACGACGACGGCATTGTTCCCGACAAAACGCCCGGCTTAAAGTTGCAATTTGATTTTTCCGACGGCAAACGAAAAATCGCGGAAACGTCGGGAAAAAAGAATAAATTTACCGTGCAAGGGAAAATTAATGTTTCGTCGCAAGACGGCAAAGCGGGACGTTCTTTCGACGGCGAATCTTATATTGACGTGGAGAAATCACCGGCAATTCATAGCGCTCAAACGGCGTGGAAAGCGAAAGCGGTATTTCAATCGGAACGTCCCGACGGCGTCATTTTGGCTTACGGCGGAACGCGGCACGGGTATTCGTTATTTCTGAAAGACGGCAAACCAAATTTTGCCGTGCGGATTAACGGTCAATTATTTATCGCGACCGGTCAAGATACAATCGTAGGACGCTTCGTGCAGCTTACCGGAAGTATTACGCCGGAGAAGAAAGCCGAACTTCTTGTCAACGGCGAACGTTTGGCGTCCGTTCAATTGCCGGATTTCATCGTGCAAAATCCGATAGAGCGATTGCAAATCGGAGCCGACTTGGAAGGACAAACAAGCGGCGAAGATTTACCGAATTTCAACGGCTGGATTGAAAGAATCGAACTTTATCGAGAACAGTAACGCGAACCGCGTTGCGATAATTTTTCGGCAACCTCCGTACTGTTCCGCATCGTCAATCATCAAGGAAAAAATTCAAGAAGGACAGTCCGAAACGTAAACGAGGGTTTAACCCGAAATTCAGCGTTGAATAAACCGCTACAACAGCGGTTTCAGGTTAAGAAATTTTTTATATGGCATAATTTTTGCGCGGTGATTATGACTAATGACGAGTTGCCGGAATTTTGTCAAAGTTGTCGGAGGTTTTTATGTTTTCGGCATTGATTGATCGTTTTTCTCGCAAATCGCCCATAAACAGTTATGACGCGCGTGTTGCTCGAACACATTTTTGTTTCCGATAAACTGAACTCTCTTTTCGACTGGAACCGTCGCGCACAACCGCATTGGAAATGCGTTCTATCACCGCGTCTTTTCCTCAAATACGGAACGCAAAATTAGACTCGCGCGGTGAATAGAAAAGCTTCGCCAAACGACCGCCTTCAAAAAAAACGCCAATAAGAAAAAAGATTAAAAGAGAACCGCGTCGCCATAAAAAATACTCAATAACAATTCAAAAAACCGACGGTTTAACTTGAAACCGCCGCCTCATTATTTTAATCCTCTCGATTTTGTCGTCTGTGCAATCTTAAATAGAAGTAATAAGGTTCGTCTGCGCGCGATATTTTTGCGACTGAGGTTGTTTTGTTTGGAAAATTAGGTATAAATAAGGTTGGAGAAAGTTAAAAGCTAAAAGTTACGCAAGCGAAATTTGTAGCTCTGCGATTGAAACAATTCTTTGCTCAACTTTTAGTTTTTACCTTTTCACTTTTAACCGGAATGTCGTTTTGTTTGCTGTTGTAATTAAAAAAATGGAGAAAAATATGTTGCATCTTTACGATCAAATTCAAGAAGCGGCGGCGTTTTTGCGGACGAAATGGAAGAAAACGCCTCATGCCGGATTGATTCTCGGAACCGGACTTGGAAATCTTGCGTCGCAGATTGAAACCGATTTGGCGATTTCTTACGACGAAATCCCGCATTTTTCCGTTTCGACGTCGCTTACGCACAAGGGACAACTTGTTCTCGGAACGCTCGAAGGGCTTCCCGTGATGGCGATGGAAGGGCGAGTTCACGCTTACGAAGGTTACGATTGTCAACAGATTACATTTCCGGTTCGCGTGATGAAAGCGCTGGGAGCGGAACTTTTGATTGTTTCCAACGCTTGCGGCGGCATGAATCCGCAATTCTCGCAGGGCGACGTCATGTTGATTGAAGATCACGTCAATTTGATGGGCGTGAATCCGCTTGTCGGAATCAACGACGACCGATTAGGACCGCGTTTTCCCGATATGTGCGAACCGTATTCCCACACGTTGATCGATAAAGCGTTGGAAATTGCAAGACGCGAAAATTTTGTCGCTCATAAAGGCGTTTATGTCGCCGTGTTGGGTCCGAACCTTGAAACCCGCGCGGAATACCGCTTTATGCGGACAATTGGCGACGCGGTCGGAATGTCCACAGCGCCGGAAGTTCTTGTCGCGGTTCATTCGGCAATGCGCGTTCTCGGTATTTCGATTATTACCGACATTTGTTTTCCCGATTCTCTTAAACCCGCCAATATCGCTGAAATTATCCGCACGGCAAACGAAGCGGAACCGAAACTGACAAAAATTGTTTGCGGCGTCCTGGCGTATGAAAAAATCGTTTTGGAAAAGAAAACCGCATAAAAGCGCGAACGCAAAAAATCAAATATTTTCCATTTTTTTCTTATTTGCACTTTTCAATAAAATTTTGTATAATCTACTTTATTCGCGTCGAAGATCAAGATTGTTATTTTTGATCTTCGCGTATTTCAAATCAAATTCATTTGAAAAAAGGAAAACAAGATGACAAAAATTTCCTCAACTTCCCGCCGGGATTTTCTTAAAACGAGCGCGGTTGTCGGTACGGCGACGATGACCGGATTGTCCATGACGAATCGCGTTCATGCCGCAGAAAATAATCCATTGAAAGTCGGTTTGGTCGGCGCGGGCGGTCGCGGACGCGGCGCCGCGGTCAATGCGCTTACGGCGGATCCCAATACCGTGTTGGTTGCGGTTGGCGACGCGTTTTCTGAAAACGCCGCGGGAGCGGTCAAAGTACTGAAATCTCAATTCGGCGATCGCGTTCAGGCGACGCCGGAAACAACGTTTGACGGTCTTGAATGTTATAAAAAAGTGATTGAAGCGTCCGACGTCGTTCTGCTTTGCGAACCGCCGCATTTTCGCCCGCTTTCGTTCAAAGCGGCAATTGACGCGGGAAAACATGTGTTCGTTGAAAAACCGGTCGCGGTCGATATTCCGGGAATCAAAAGCGTTTTGGAAACCGCCGCGAAAGCGAAAGAAAAGAAACTGAACGTCGTTTCCGGTCTTTGCTGGCGGTATCATCCGGGCGTGAAAGAAATTATGAGCCGCGTTCTCGACGGACAAATCGGCAAGATTATCACGATCACCGAAACCTATCTCACCGGTCGTCTTTGGAATCGCGGTCGTAAAGAAGGCGATTCTGAAATTAAGTTTCAGGTTCGCAATTGGTACAACTTCACATGGCTTTCGGGAGATTTTAACGCCGAACAGCATATTCACTCGCTCGATAAAGCGGTTTGGGCAAATCGCGACAAAGCTCCGCGCTCGGCGCTCGGCGTAGGCGGACGGATGACCCGCGTTGAGCAACCGAAATACGGCGATATTTACGATTCTTTCGGCGTGATTTACGAATTGGAAGACGACGTCGCGTGCCATGCGTATTGTCGTCAAATCAACAACTGCTACAACGATACCAACGATTATATTTATGGAACGAAAGGTAAGGCAAACGTTCTCAGTTGGAATATCGTCGGCGAAAATCCGTACAAAACCAATGGTAGCGGCGACATGTACACGTTGGAACATATCGAGTTGTTTAAGGCGATTCGTTCCGGCGGCGAGACGTACATCAATAACGGCGAATATATGGCAAACAGCACGCTGACGGCAATTATGGGACGTATGGCGACTTACACCGGTAAAAAAATTACGCTGGAAGAAGCGATGAAAGACGAAACGAAACTTTCGCCGACCGGTTACGCATGGGATTCCACGCCGCCGACTCTTCCCGACGACAAAGGACGTTATAAAATTGCGATGCCCGGCGTCAAAGGCGGCTACGGTTATTACGGCGATCAGTTCTGATAAAAAACTTTGTGATAAAAGATGTGTTGTTGAATTTCATTTGAAGTTCAGCAACATTTTTTAAACAGTGAATCGGAGCAATCCGTGAAAAGCTCAAGAGTATGTCATGGCGATTATTGAAGGTTTTCGGCTGAAAAATTATCGTTCTTTGCGAGATGTGCAAATCGGAAGATTATGGAATGCTCAAAAAAAGACGTCTTTAACTCCGCTTGTTGCCGTCATTGGAAAAAACGGCGTGGGAAAAAGTTCTTTGTTTGACGCATTCGGTTTTTTAGCGGATTGTTTGCGTTACGGAGTGGAAGAATCCTGCGACAGAAACGGCAGAGGCGGTATTAAAAAAATCCGATCCATGGGAATTAACGAGCCGATAGAAATCGAAGTCTATTACAGACAAGACGGTAATTCCCGTCCGATAACCTACCAACTGTCGATTGACGCGGATAAAGAGAACAGACCATACGTTAAAAGCGAACGGCTCCGGCAGCGTCGTAAGGGACAAAACTTGGGAAGACCTTTTTCTTTTTTGATTCTTGAGAATGGAAAAGGGGTTGTGTGGAAAGGAAATATTGACGGCATTGAAGAAGAAACTGAAAAAACTCCGCTTGATAGTGTTAAGGAAAGCGCTAACACTCAAAAAGTGGAATTAAAAGATAAACGAAAACTTGGAATTGCAACGCTTGGTTCGCTTACAGACCATCCGCGAATTGCGGCGTTTACGCAATTTATTGAAAGTTGGTACATCAGTTATTTTACTCCCGACGCGTCGCGCAGTCTTCCGTTAGCCGGTCCTCAAAAACGTTTGAATAAACATGGCGACAATCTCGGAAACGTTGTCCAATATCTTGAACGCGAGAATAAAGAAAAATTACAAAATATACTGACGCGAATTTCGCAAAAAATTCCCGGTATTCAACGAATTAAAACCGAAAAATCACAAGACGACCGTTTGCTCTTATGTTTTAACGATAAGGGATTTACCGATCCGTTTTATGCGCAACAAATGTCGGATGGAACGCTAAAACTTTTTTCTTATATGTTATTATTGGCAGACCCGATTCCGCCGCCTTTCATTTGTATTGAAGAGCCGGAAAACGGACTTTATCATAAACTGCTTGAAATACTTGCTTCCGAATTACGGGAACATACCACCGGAAAAAAAGGCGGTTCCAAAGGTTCGCAGGTTTTTATTACGACGCATCAGCCCTATTTTATTGACGCGCTTATGCCGGAAGAGGTTTGGATATTGGAAAAACAGGAAGACGGATTTTCTACAATATCCCGCGCCAGCGATAATGAATTGGTCAAAAATTTGGTATCTGAAGGTCTTCCGCTTGGAGGACTTTGGTATAGCGATTACATTGATGCGCGGATGTAGAAAAAGAAAAGAGACATTTGATGCACATTGAAATATTAACGGAAAATTTATCGGGAAAAGAACTTTTAGAAATTCTTGTTCCTAAAATTATCAACTGTCAAAAACACACGTACAAAATTATATCATATCGGGGAATAGGACGTATTCCGAAAAACTTGAAGACAAAACAAGACGTTTCAAAACGAATTTTACTTGAGCAATTGTCGCGTTTGTTACAAGGTTACGGAAATACTTATCATAAATCAAATTATAACGCCGTTGTCATCGTTGTCGTCGATTGCGATAGACGGAATTGTATTGATTTCAAAACAGAACTCAATGCCGTACTTGAAAGATGTCGTCCGAAACCTCGCGCGTATTTTAGAATCGCAGTGGAAGAAATGGAAGCGTGGCTTTTGGGAGATCGAAAGGCAATACAACATGCGTATCCTCATTTCAATCAACAAGAGTATGAAAATTACGAACAAGACAGTATTATCGGCACATGGGAAAAACTTGCGGATATTACCTTGTCCCCTGCCGTTTCAAAATCTTTCCAAAAGAAACAAACGTCATATGCTGAAATAGGAAAGCAAAAATCTGAATGGGCAAGAAAAATCGGCAAACATATTGACATACAAAATAATATTTCGCCAAGTTTCCAATGTTTTAAGAAAATACTTGAAAAATTGACAATTTAACAAAGATCATCAACACGATTATAAAAGACTCAATCATGTCCCGAACATTTTTTTCATTCGTGAAATTTTCTCGTGAAATTCGATTTTTGTTTTTCGCCGTTGCGATTTTCGCATGCGGTTTATCGGCGGCGCTTTGCGAAGATTTGAAAATTCCGGCTTTATTGAAACCGGAGAATAAAAAACCGGAAGAGAAACCGTTGTCGGACGTTGCCATTGTGTTGCCGGTTGAAAAACAAATGCGTTCTCAAGCGTCTCCTGCGTCGATGATTTTTTCAGGAAAATCTGGCGGAACGGCGTTATTTCGCGGCGGTTTCTTTTCAACGCCTTCCGAAGACGGAACGGCGGATAGCGACAAAATGGTTTTTATTGTGCGGGAATCGCAAAACAATCGGGAAACGTTGTTGAAAACAAAACTTGCAGAAATTTCGGAAAACGCAATGAAAATCATTTCAGAAGTTTCGGGAAGCGTACAAAGTTTTCAATTCAAAGAACTCGGCAATAACACGATGGCTTTATACGACGGAGATAAGCCGGTTTATCATTACGTTTACGATCTCGTCACGAACGAAAACGTGCCGAAAAAAGAAACGCGGCGGCGAACTCGCGGTTGTTATATGCACCCGATTTTCGGACTTAACGGCGAAGAACTGACCGACGATTTTCCGAAAGATCATTATCATCATCACGGATTGTTTTGGGCGTGGCCTCATGTTCAGATCGAAAACGAACATCACGATTTTTGGAATGAAACAACCGATTTAGAACAACGTTTCGTCAAATGGTTAGTCAAAGAAAGCGGAAAAGACGGAGCGGCGCTTGCCGTTGAGAACGGCTGGTTTATCGGCGAGAGAAAAGTGGCGATTGAGCGGGTTTGGTTTCGTTCTTTCGCGGCGCACGACGGATCGCGGTCGCTTGACGTGCAGATTTTCGTGATTCCGATAGGGCGTCCGATTACGCTTCGCGGCGCGGAAGGCAAAAGTTACGGCGGATTGGTTGTTCGTCTCAAGCCGGAACTTCAGCCGCCGGAAAACGATATGTATAAAACGATTTGCAAAATCACCGTTCCTAGCGGAGTCGCCAAAAACGATTTGTCGGAAACGCCGCTTGAATGGGCGGATATGATCTCGAAATTCGGCGGTCGGGAAACGGTCAGCGGCGTTGCAGTTTTTGTTCCGCCAACGCATCCCGATTTTCCTCCGACATGGCTTGTAAGACATTACGGACCGTTGTGCGTCGGATGGCCCGGCGTGAAAAACCGCACGTTTGAAGCGGATAAACCGTTTGCCATCGGCTACCGCGTTTGGATTCACGAAAAAGACGTCGACCGCGATCAACTCGCCGAAGTTTACGACGCTTACAAAAAAACGTTGGAAATCAATATTCCAAACCGCGTTCGTCGCGAAATGGGATTGCGTTCTTATTGATAAAAAAGACATAAGGAGGAAAACTCCTTATGTCTCTACGATGATCGTTTTCGGAAAAGTCACAAAAAACCGATAGGATCATTGATTTCCGGTTGTATCGTTATGAAACAGCCGACGTTCTATCCTGCGTTACTGGCGCCGTCGTTTTTTTTCTGACCGGCGTTTTACGATCTTCATCATCGTCGTAACCATAAGCGCCGCCATATCCGTATCCGCCGTAACCATATCCATAACCGTAACTGCCGTAACCTTCTTGTTCGCCATACGCGCTGTAGAATCTGTGACAACGGAACGTGTTGATCGCAATACCGCAAATATTCGCGCCGACTTCACGCAACAGATAAACGGCGTGCAGGACGGAAGGACGTCCGTTTTTCACAGCGCGCACAGTCAGCAAAACGTGATCGACTTCCGACGCGATGATACAAGTGTCCGAAACAGCCAACGTCGGCGGGGAGTCGATGACCACCATGTCGAATTTTTCTTTCGATTCTTTCAAAAAGTTTTGGAACAACGGCGACGACAAAATTTCCGCCGGATTTGTACGATTTGTTCCTGCGGTAATTAACGTCAGGTTTTCTACCGGCGTTGTCAAAAGAATATCGTCAAAATTCTTTTCGCCGTGCAAATAGTTCGACAAACCCGTACCGTTGGCGATTCCGAAAACGGAGTGCATATTCGGCGACCGGAAATCGCAATCCACCAATAAAACGCGCCGTTTGGAATTTGCAATGGAAACGGCAAGGTTTGCCGCTATCGTCGTTTTTCCATCATGCGGATTCGTACTCGTTACTTGCAGAACGGAATGATCCTGCACCTTTGCGCCAATCAGCAACGACGTTCTTAAACCGCGAAACGTTTCCGACTCCGGCGATTTGGGTTTGTGATACGCGACTACTTCCGACGTAAGCGTTCCGCTTCGTTTCGTTGAACGCAGCCACTTGTGTTTTTGCTGAATGGAATACAATTTGGGAAGTTGAGCCAGTACCGGCGCGCCAATCATCGTGCTGATTTCAACCGGCGTATGGAATGTGCGGTCCATCATATCGACAAGATAAGCGAGTCCTGAACCAAGCACGACGCCGCCCGCCAATGAAACGGCGAGAATAACAAACATACTAGGCCAAACCGGTTTTTTCGCTTCTTGCGGCATCTCAAGGTCCGTTACCTGAAGTCCCAGCGACGTTTGTAATTTACTAAAATCATTGAGACGGTTTATGGATTGCTTAACGGCGTCTTCCAAAATCGTACGTTTCGATTGATAACTCGAAATTTCCATCTCAACTTTTCCCTGCATCGTGAGTTGGCGCCGTAATTCTTCAATCGTCGCGCTGATTTTTTTCTGTTGCGTTTCATAAGTGATTAAAGAATCGCTTGTTTTCTTTTTCAAAATATTCAACAAATCGGCGTTGGAACTGAGTTCCGTTTTAATAATTTTTGCGTCGCCTTCCTGACGAATCGTTTTCAGCATTTTTTCTAAATCGGCGATATCTTGCGTCAACTGTTTATTGTCTTGACTGTCCGCGCCGATAACGCCTCTTGCCAGTTTGTTCAATTCTAATTTTTTAAGAACAATCAAATTATAAATCGAAGCCGTTTGAGTTCGGTATTCTTCAAGATTTCTTTGAATTTCGCTATTGGAAACAAATAAACTTCTTTGAGAAAGACTCTTAATAAATTCCAAAAAAGAATCGTTTTTGGAAACGTTTTCTCCAAGATTGGCAAGAACAGCCGTGAAAACGTCGCTTTCGCTCGCTTTCGCTCCCGCTCCGCCTGTGATTCGCTCAATGGAATCGAGTTGCGCTTTTGCGGTATCGTATTTTTTGTTAATCTCTTGCAAATCTTCCATGTTTTTTTGAAGCAAGAGTTGCGTGATTGTCGAATCTCCCGTAACTTTATAGGAATCAGGATGTTTTTCCTGAAATTCGTTCATTGTCGCCGTAAGAGCGCTCAATTGTTTTTCAAAATCATTTTTGGATTCCTGATGTAAAGCGACAATTTTACTGGTGGGATCGGCGTACTCTTTCTGAACAAAGTCGAGATAAGTAAGAACTATCGCGGAAAGCACCGCTTGCGATTCTTCCGCCGAATTACTGGTGTAAGAAACGATTAAAATCATGGCGTTCTTTTGTTTTCCGTCGCCGCCTTTGCTGGTCGTCAGATGTTTCTTGATATACTCTATTGGATTTTCTTCTTTTTCCATTTCTATCAATTTTTGCAATTTCGGATTATTCACCTGCTCGTATTCCTTTTTGAGCAAGTTAAAAGCGTCCTGAATAATTTTCGAGGACTGAATGATCATCGCGTGCGATGACAAAAGACTATCCTGAAGCGCCATAAACGGCGAAGTCGCATTGGGATCAATTGCGGCGCTGGAGTTGCGTTCCATCAGAAAAAGTTGAGCGTCCGATTTGTAGAGCCGTTCCGTTTGGCAGTAATAAAGCGCTCCCAAAAGAACCGCAAACAAGACGCCAAAAATAATCAATCCCCATTGGCGTTTGAGAATTGCCAAAAGGTCAAACAAATTGAACTCGGCGGCGCCGGAATATTTGTTTGCGCCAATGTTGCCCGGAGTCGTCACCGGACTTTCCGGCGTAAAATTTGTGTTATCTGCGATCATATTTTGTGACTTTCATCGAAAAGCGGGTAAAAAGTAGCGTCAATGTTCATGTTGGAAAACAAGATATTGACTTATGTAAAAACGAGTAAAGTAAAGGTTAATCTTTGAAAAGACGATTTTGCAAATCACTCGCCAAGTCGTTATGCAAATGACGTGCCATTGGTAATGTAAATTCAAAGTTAGATTCATTATTGATTGAAATAAAATCATTTGCAAAAAGCAAATGAATGATTTTTCATAAAAGTTTAAGCAAAACGGAATGATTGCAAAAATTACTGTGGAAAATTTAATGGACTTGTATTTTGATACGCTTGCGTTGATAAAAATTGAAATGACCAAATTTAACTTTATTCTAATCATAAATGCTCGTTTTAACAGACGGATTTTTCAAAACTTTAATTATTTACCAAAAAATTCCGTTTAATATAAAAATATCGAGAATTTGCGATAATTTTGAGGATTTTTCTATTTGTAGCGACGATAATGATTTTGTAATATGAGAATTATGTTGAAAAATTTTGACAACGTTTTATATTTTCAACAGTCAATGAATGATTATTGCTATAGGAGTAAAATTATGGCGTTTCGTTTTATCTCTTTTGGGGCTATCATGTTAAGTTTATCAATGCTCGTAGGTTGTAAAATGTGCGCTAATGCGGATATTTATGGTAGCCCTGTCGCCGGTTCTGCAAACGACAATTATCATCGTGCCGGTTCTGTTTTAGGAGGATACGGAGGAAATTATTCAGATAATTTTAACGGAACCGCTCAAGCCAAACAAGTTTATGACAGCAACATTTCTTCATGGCAGCAAACCGCGCCGTCAAAAACCGCACCGACTTTAGCTCCAACGCCTCAACCGCGCCGGATAACAACTTATGGAGAAAGTAGTTATGTCGTTCCGGCAACCCCAATACCGAACCAATTTTCCGCACAACAACTTCTGCAAGAACAAAATGGAGCGACAGACATAAGAATATTGAGCGTACAAGATTCTGTTGTTTCCAATGCGAATTGATTTTTAAAAATCACATTACTTAAAAACAAAACAATCGATTCTCTATCTCCACTTTAGTTATTTTGTTTAATCGTAATAATTTGTTACACAATCCATTTTCTACAAAAAATACTTCGCCCGGTAAAATTCCTTATTATTTTGGTAAAGAATTTTTTTCATTGTTTCGTGAAGTTTCATTAGATTTTCAAGAAAATTTTCAAATTTCTCATGATAAAGCCGCACAACAGTTCTATCAAGGACTTTATTATCTTTACTTGAAATTTTCTAAATTTGAATATCGCTCGCAAATTATTGGACCGCATGGTTCTGGTAAAACAACGTTACTTGTTCCGCTAATCAATATTTTAGAAAATTGTAATCATAAAATCATTTCTGTGACCCTTCATGACAATAAACAAAAACTTCCGATGTCATTTTGGAAAAATTGCAAAAAATTAAAAGAATGGATAAAATCACAAGATAAAACAGATTATAAGAAAAAAACGCCAATTATTGTCATTGATGGTTATGAACAACTCTCGGTAAGTCAAAGAAAGAAGATTTTGCAATTATGCTTTACAGAAAAATGGGGAATTTTAGCGACTACGCATAAAATAATAAGACAAATTCCGATTCTTTTTCGAACAAAAACATCTCCTGAAATTCTTGAAGAAATCGTAAATTATTTATTAAAAAAAAATGGTCAAACGCCTCCATTTGACCATTCTCTGTATTTTACTCTTTTAGAACAATATCACGGTAATATTCGCGACATTCTTTTTTCGCTTTATGATCTTTACGAATAAAAAGCCGAAAAAATATAAATTATCTTTTTTTACCGTAAGTTTCTTCCAAATTTGTATTTTCAAATATATCCTTTACGACAGGTAGAAAATCGTCCAAAAATTCACGGACAGAGTTATAATAATTGACGTCGGCAATTTCCATTTCAGTTTCGGCTTGTATTTTCATAATAAACGGATAAGAGGAAAGTTCAAATCGAGGATTATTGACAGCCCACCAATTTTTTCCCGTTCCTAATGCGTAATAAAAAACCCGCTGACGATCAGGCGAAGCTTCGTCCGAAACCACAACTCGCCAAAACTGTTGAGAATCCGCGTTATCCGACGATTTGTCGGAATGATTCTTATCTTCTGATATTTCACCAATTTGTGAATGTTCGTCCAAAATTTTAAAATTTTCAAGAATACGATTTTCTTTTACCCGATATCCCGTTCCTGCCAAACAAATTTCAGGAGTATGTACTCCAACACGTCCGGTAGGACCGACGAAAATTGAAATAACAACCCAAGCGCCATTTTTCTTATTTTTGTACGTCCAATATTCTGCGTCGCGAACTTTCAATTCTTCCGTTTCAAATGGCAACAATGGTTTCGAAGAAATTCGTTCCCAATTTCCAATATTGTCCGGTATTTCTTTAATTAACTTAATATATTCATTTGATTTATTTGTAATGTCTGTTTGATATTTCGACATGGAATACGAGGTCGAAAACGTCGCCAACAGAATAACGAGAATACCGATAATAGTACGCGGCATACTGAAATCCCCTAACAATTTGTTGTAATTTTTTATAAAAAGACAATATATAATACAATCATCCGACGGAAAGGAAGTCAAAATGATTTCAAAAAACAAAAATTTTAAAATATCATACTGTAAATATCCAAAAGTTAAAATTTTGTATAATTTTTGTGAATTATGTTATTGATGGAGCGTTTCGTGTCGAAGAAACGCGTTCCGTCGAAAGAACCTGTCGAAGTAACGCGGAAATGTCCTCGTAGGATTTTTCATGGGGCGGACCCGAAGCGTATTGCATATAAGAACGCGGCGTACGTTCCGCCAACGAAATCAATAATGAAGAAACTGTACCGTAATCAGGTTCGGTAATAATAATTCCGCGCTTACCGGTTTCATCGGGTTTTCTGGAAAAAGTTCGGCTTGCAATAGCCCAAAATGCGACCGACGAATCGATGCGTTGCAAAGTTAATAAACGTCTCGCAAATTCTTGCCTGGCGTCGTTAGGATCGTTAAGTCGTTTAGACGAAAGGATATGCAACCCGGGATACAATTTTTCAGTATCAAGGTAGTCGCCGCCGTAAACAACTCCGCCGCTTTGTTGATCAACGCAGAAAAAATTACCGCCTGCATAACAACCGCCTTGCAATTCGCCGTAAGCTTTATCCAACGCTTCGTCGGCGGTTTTACAAGTAAGAAGTTCACGACAAAGGATTCCGCGCGAACGAGCTTCCGGCAAAACATTCCGTTTCTGACAATTAATAACTGCGACAAAAAGTCCGTATTGATTGACGCCCGCCCATGTTCCGCTCGCTTTACGGTCTATACCGCAAACAACGCGCGGACGTCCTGATTGAATTCGCGGCGGCAACGATGGACGATCAAATTGTTCTTCACGATTGAGTACCAAAAGAATTGGCGAATCGGAAGCCGTTTGATATTGAATGGCTAAAATTCCCATAACACTAATCAAAAGAATTTTAAGGTGGGAGATATTGAAAAAATAGCTAATCCCAATATCTTAAATATAATCATAAAACGATTTCTATACAATATGATTTTAGTATAATTTATCATTTTTTAAAATTTTGCCACCCCCTTATTTACGAATATTTACAAATTTTTCCTTTTTGTTTACAAAATTACGCGTTTTTGCTAAAATGAGTAAAATAAGTGATTTTTTATTTTGTAGTCATTCTCCGAAAATCTGTTTTTTCGTTAGGATTGAGGAGTCAAGTACCAGAGTTGGCTTTCAATACTTTTTTGTGTTGAATACCAAATACTGGTCTCTGAAACCTGACTCGCCGCTTGGGTTTGACTTGCTAAACGGCGTAGAAACTGATAGAACATCGATGAATTGTAAACGTATTTACATTTTAAAAATATTCGCGATAATTCATGAATTCGCGGCGATACAAATTATGAAAATAAAGTTTCCGGTAGAAAATCGAATCGGGATAACTTTGCGTTTACGTTTTCAAAAGTTTGCTTTCTCATGCAATTCGTTTCAAAAAAAGAAAATTTTCTCAAACAATTACTTTGCCTTTATCATTTTTCTATGTCGAAAAACAAACCTGATCAACAAATTCCTCCCAAACACATTCCGACGCTTTCCGAAGCGGTAAGCGGCGGATCGCCGGATTTTGAAAAAACGCTCGCTTTTATTCGTGAAATCGTGGAGACATTCGCTATCGCGTTTATTCTCGCATTTCTTTTCCGCACGTTTGAAGGAGAACTTTACGGGATTCCAACGGGTTCAATGGCGCCAACGCTTATGGGACGGCATAAAGATTTTTGCTGTCCCGAATGCGGGTATCAATATCAGGTCAGCGCGAGCGAAGAATTTAACGCCAATGAAAATAGAGCGACAAATAAAAGCGTCATCGGCGGAACGTGTCCGCAATGTCGATATACGGCGTACATCGGCGCCGACAATCCGCAAAAGAAAAAATACTCGTCGTATCGCGGCGACAATATTCTCGTCAATAAATACGCTTTGAATTTCCGCAATCCGCAGCGTTGGAAACCGACCGTTTTTCGTTATCCCGGAAGTCCGCAAGTGAATTACATCAAGCGGGTTGTCGGCTTGGAAAACGAAACGATTCAACTTCATAACGGCAATATCTACGTCCAAAAAGCGGATGATCAGGATTTTCATATTGCCCGAAAAGATTCGCGGCAGCTTTTGTCGATGCTTCAAATGGTTCATTGCAACGACTTCATGCCGCAAAAACACATCGACGCGGGATTTCCGGCACGATGGCATACCGATTCGCAATTGACAATCCAGCAACCGCAACAGCACGGAACGCAAACGGTTGATATTTTACATCAGAACAATATTCCGCAAACGGCGTCCGGCGGATGGCAAACGAAAGACCACGTTTCGTTTCAATCCGCGCCGACGCAAGAGTTCTCGTGGTTGAACTACCGTCATTGTATTCCCGTTACCGAAGACTGGAATCAATACAAACTGGGAACGTTTGCTCAATCCCGCCGCGTTATTCCGCCGCAACTGATTACTGATTTTACGGCGTACAACACTTCAATTAGTCTTAACGCCGAATCGCCGGGATTCGACGACCATGTTCGTTATATTATGCGGCGCGAGGTTCTTCAAGGAAACGAGCGAGTTACGGAACTCGCCTGTACTCCCAAAGGATATTCGCTGGGAGTCAATTGGGTGCGCGATTTGGCGGTGGAATGCGAACTGACCTCGAAAAAACCGCAAGGCGATGTGCTTTTGGAACTTGTCGGCGGCGGCGTTGCATTTGATTGTTTGCTCAATCTCGAAAACGGAACGGCAACGTTCAGTATTCCCGGTCGCACGGAATTTCAACCGACAACCGTCAATACGCCAATCAAAGGAACGGGAACATGGCGAGCGCTGTTTGCCAATATCGACGATGAATTACGATTATTCGTGAACTCGAAAGAAATTGAGTTGCCGGAACATTCCGGTTCTTACAATCTTCCGGCGGAACGCGACCCGACATTCCGCGATTTAACGCCTGCGGCAATCGGCGTGCGAAATGCGGAAGTTGAAGTGAAACGTCTGACAATAAAACGCGACATTTATTATATTGCGACCAACGGCAAAAATCATCGAGAGATTGATCGCGTCGTCCGCAATTTGTCGATAGGAAATGAACAGGAATTACGGGAACTTATGTCCAATTCGGCAAAATGGGAGCATTTCGGCGAAACTTCCGTTGTTGAATGGACGCTTGGAAAAGGACAGTATTTTGCGATGGGCGATAACACGGCGCAAAGTCAGGACAGTCGTTTATGGATGAACGGGTCTCCGCCGTCGCCTACGGTTTATGTGCCGCAGAAGAATCTTGTCGGCGAGGCGATTTTTGTTCATTGGCCTCACGGAAATCCAATTCCCGGCACGGAAATTAACGTTATTCCTAATGTTGGAAAAATACGGTTTATTCATTAAGACATGTTCGGCTTACCTCTTTCTATTTTGAAAATAAGTTATTTCATAACTCTACGAACACCAATAACTTACGTCAAAATCAAAATTCCGTTTGTACTAAATCCGTACCTGTTTTGGAAAATCTCACCCCTTCCGACCGTGAAGCGATTGAAATAATTAGTCGTTCCTAAAAAAGCGAATATCCCTGTAAGAAATAGGGTTGGCAAGCGTTTTTTGTTTGTTAGAATTTGCAAGTTATTTTTTGTAAAGCAGCGTTTTTTTCAAAAAACCTTGCAAATTTTATTCAAATCGCCGTCGCGAACCCAAAAATTGTTTCCATGAAACCCAAAACCGCTCCCGCCGAAAAACCTCGGCAAGACGAATTGTTTCGTAACCGGCGTTATTGAATTGGCAAAGAAAAAATGAAAACGCTCATTGCCGAAACAATACAATCGCATGAACCGCGAGATTCGCGATTTGAAAAACTGGTTAGGTCGTTTGGTTCGCGATATTGAACGCAACAAGGAAAACAAGATTCTTTCTTATGAATTTCAACAACTATTGTCAACCTCCAAAAAGTTATTGACGTAAGAAAAGAATAGCAAGCATAAAATTTATTCGTTGCATGAGTTGGACGTTTGTTGTATCAGCAAGGGGAAGGAAAAAAACGTTATGAGTTTGGTAATAAAGTTTCCGTGATAACAAGCAATCGACGCAGTTGGATTTTGAATGTTGAGAATTGTCCAGCAAATCCTTACGACGGGCATACGCTGAACAAGACGGCGAGAGACGCGGAAAAAATCACGGGAGTTATCGTGGAAGAAGTTTCTCTTGACATAAGGTTTCCGGGCGGGCGACTCGCGTACTTTTGTCAATTGATCGCCGCTTTTCATCAACTCGCCGCCGAAATTGAAACGAACATTCAAATTTGCGTGAAACGTAATTTGACTTTTCTCATCAAAAACGGCAAGAAAAGAAAGCCGCAAAGCGAGTTAAAAGTTCCGTAAGCGGAATTTTTTGTTCTGTGATTAAAATAACCATTTGTCCACTTTAAAATCCCTTCGTGAAAACTTCGCGGTTCTTTGCGGCTTCGTGGTGAACGGTGAAAACGGAATGATAAAAAATATTTTCAAAAAAAAATCAATTTTCCGACAATTCGTATTGACGTCGCGGATTATTTGTGCATAATAAAGATTAATGCACTTTACTGAAATGACAAAGTCGCTGTGATTTTTGTCGTTTTAGTTTCAAAAAATTAAAAAATGTAGAAGGAGTTTCGACTATGAAAAAGTTGAACAAAGCGTTTGATTTTCTTGGATTTCGGCAGAATGTATCGGGGGGGGGGGGGGTACGCAATATGGCTAACAAGCCGTGTTTTACGTACTGTAACCCTCTTTTTTGCCCGCGTTATTACGAGTATTTTTGCCCGTTTGGAAAACATTTCCGTCCGTTTAGGAAAGAGTTTTGCCCGATTCGGAAACAGTTCTGTCCGCTTAAAAAACAATTTCGCTCAATTCGGAAACGGTTTGTTCGGACGTTTTGTCCGAAAACGTTTCAACAAAAGTTCCGTATTGCGACGTCATACGTTATGGCGACTTGCGTTGCAGCGTCATGGTTCGTGGGCGTTTACGCTTGTCGAATTGTTAGTCGTGATTGCGATTATTGGTGTGTTAATCGCACTTCTGTTACCGGCAGTTCAGGCAGCTCGTGAAGCGGCACGAAGAATGACTTGTACGAATCACCAAAAACAGGTTGTAATGGCTTTTCACAACTACCACGACATTTGCAATGCCTTGCCGTGCGGATTTTGGGGCAATACCTATGAAACGTGGATCGTGACAATTTTGCCGTACATTGAACAAACGTCGCTTTACAACAGTTACAACCACAATGCGAATGTTGCCAC
>JAISZO010000011.1 GCA_031269105.1 Planctomycetaceae bacterium
AGAGTCCTTGTTCCTTGTAGAGTTTGATATGCTCTTTGAGCGTTCTGAATTTTCGTCCTGGCGCTTTGATAACGGCTTGGCGTGTTGCGCCAGTACCGAGCCTAAGGATGGCGAGACAACAGGTGCGGAGCAAGGAGTGAATATTTGTTGCGAGAACTTCGTTCCACTTCGCTATTTCAGAATCCGATAAAGTTAGGGGGAGCAGGGAGGTTGTCCTTGACAAAATTTTAGAAAAATCTATTATTCGTATTATAAGGTTTTATGAAACTTTGCAAAGAACTATGTCGTTAGCGAAATGAGTATATTATACATAAACTGTACCACTTTTTGGCGAGACTTGGCTCTTAACTTTTAACTTTTAGCTTGCTTCGCTGCGTTTGCAGCGCGATGCGACGCCGGAAGCGGAGGAACTCAAAACCGTGTTGACTCGTTTGAGCGGCAAGAGTCGCAAACGCGGCAAGCCGCCGACCGCGAGAATTTTGCTTTCGGGATTATTCGTGTTGCTCCAAGTCCTTGACTACCTGGGTTCCATGGGCAACGACTTGAACCAAATCGCAAAACTTCGCGTGCTCCTCAAAAAATCCCTGCCAAACTTTATAAAAGATGGGGAGATACTTTTGCTGGTGGAGGGGTGGCGGGCGGCGCAGCCGACCGACGGGGCGCTTCCAGAAGGGAAAAAACGAGGTTACTGGGGACTTAAAGGATGTTTGTGACTTTTGCGACTGGCGACGTTTATCCAACTCTGAGCTTTATTTTACGATGGCATTTATTCCAACGGCAGCATCGCAAGAAATTCTTCTTCCGAAATGATTGGAACGCCGAGTTCTTTGGCTTTGGTCAGTTTCGAACCGGCGTCGGCGCCGGCGACGACAAAATCGGTACTTTTCGAGACGCTCGACGACGCATGACCGCCAAAATCTTTGATGAGACGTTCGATTTCATCGCGTTTGAGACGCTCTAATTTTCCGGTGACAACAATCGTTTTGTCTGCGAGAATTGGTTCAAATGCGTCGGACTCCGCGTTTTGCGATAGAGATTGTTCTTGATTTTGTTCGTCGCTTTTCTTGTCGTTTTCAACGTCAAATAATAACGTCGATTTCGACGCGGACGATGTTTGCGATTTTCTTATCAAATTTCGTGGCAAAGAACTTGCGGCGGCGGTCATTGTAACGCCGACGGATTTCAAATCTTCTACGACCGCGAGACCGTGCGGACTTTTGAAAAACTCCGCAATCGATTCGGCGGCAATCTGACCAATCATATCGATTTGTTCCAATTCGGCAAACTCCGCCTGCAAAAGCGAGTCGATGTTTTGAAAATGTTTCGCGAGAATATCGGCGGTTTCCGCTCCAATATGCCGAATACTCAAAGCGTTCAACAGCCGCGAAAGTCCGCGCGTTTTGCTTTCGTTAATCGCGGCGACAAGTTTATCGGCGGAACGTTTTCCCATTCGTTCCAATTTTTCTAACTGCTCGACAGTCAAGCGGTACAAATCGCCGAATGAACGCACGTATTTTTTATGGATTAACTGCTCGACGATTTTGTCGCCCAAGCCGTCGATGTTCATCGCACTGCGACCGGCAAAAAAACGGATGCGTTCTTTGAGTTGCGCGGGACACTCAATATTTGTGCAGCGAATATAAACGCCGCCTTCATCTTTCGACAACGGCTCGTTACATTCGGGACAATTCGTCGGAAAATGAAACTCCGGTAATTCTTCCGTTCGCAAATGCAACTCCACGCGGACAACATGCGGAATGATTTTTCCCGCTTTTTCCACCACGACAAAATCGCCGACGCGAATATCTTTTCGCTCAATTTCCTCCGCATTATGCAAACTTGCCCGCGACACAGTCGTTCCGGCAATCGACGCCGGTTCCAATTCCGCCACCGGCGTTACCGTTCCGGTCTTGCCGACTTGAACGCGAATTTCCTTGAGTTTTGTTACCGCCTCGTATTTCTCGAATTTATACGCCGCCGCCCATCGCGGACTTTTTGCCGTGCTGCCGAGTTGTTCGCGTTGAACAAAACGGTTGACTTTGAAAACCAAGCCGTCAATTTCAAAATCAAAGCAATGCAGATTTTCGACAAACTCCTCGCAATAATTCACCGCCGCGTCAAACGACTGAAATTTACGAACATGCGGCACGACCGAAATTCCCGCAGCTTGCAATTCTAAAAGAAAATCCATTTCGTTATCGGCGTGCAGTCCTTCGACCGCGCCGACGCTATGCGCGAAAAACCGCAACGGACGTTCCGCACAGATTTTCGGATCAAGTTGTTTGATACTTCCCGCAACAAGATTCCGCGTATTAGCAAATACCGCGGCGCCCTTTGCCGCCTGCCGTTCATTGAGTTTGGCGAAATCGGTATTCGTCATATAAATTTCGCCGCGAACTTCAAGCGTTTCGGTCAACGCGGCGCTTGTCAAACGCAACGGCACGTCGCGGATTGTTCTCGCATTGTTCGTAATGTCGTCGCCCTGCCGACCGTTTCCGCGAGTCAACGCTTGTACGAATGCGCCGTTTTGAAAAATCAACGACGCGGCAACGCCGTCGACTTTCGGCTCCGCCACCCATTCGATAGGAGAATCCGGCAGATTTTTTTGAACGCGGTTCGCGAACTCCCGCAATTCGCCGATGCTGTAAGTGTTTTCAATCGAGAGCATCGGAACGCGGTGAGACACGGTTGCAAAATCGCCGAGAAGTTTATCGCCGATTCGCCGCGTCGGACTGTCCGACGTAATCCATTCGGGATATTGCCGTTCCAACTCTTTCAGCCGCGACATAAGTTTGTCGTATTCGAAATCGGAAATATCCGGCGACGCCTCGACATAATACAGCCGATCATGTTTGCGAATTTCATTCCGCAACGATTCCAATTGTTTTGCCGAATTAATCATGGAAAATAAAAAGATATAACAACGAGCGCCAAGCGTAGAACGCCGAGTATAAAGCGCCTTTTATTCTACGCTCTGCGTTTCATCATCGTTCTCTTTAGATGACAATTTCCTCAAAAAATTCCAACGATTCGCTCAGTTCAACCCTTTCCGATAAATCATGGGACAAAAGTTGATGCAAATCGTCAATGTAATCCAAAATCGCCTGATCCTGTGCGTTTTGCTGATTGCTCGACACGTTGGCGGTTTGCGAAATTGACGTTGACGCAAAATAATTTTTGGCGGTGGCGGCGTAAGTGATGTAATTGGAAACGGGATTATTGATAGAATCGAGTCGTAATTTATTATAATTATTAAGAAATTCAAAAAAATCATTAACATTAATGATTGAAGCATTATCGAAATTATAATCAAATAAATTAATATTTACTGACACACCAATGTCTGTTGTTGATTTATTATACGCATTGAGAAAATCAAAAAAATCGTTTACATTTATAATTCCGTCATCATTCGAATCAAACATCACCGCATACAACGGCGCTGCATTTTGAATAAAACCTTTCACGGGGATGTTGGTTTGCCCGGAGGTTAGTTTGATTGAAGAATCAACGGTCTTGACCGAAAAACCGTTGTCGTTGGGTTGAATCATGGCGCCGTGATCATACAACGGAACGGCAATTCCGGTTCCGTTTGCGGCGGGCATGATTTCCACGCGGGCTAACAATGTATGGACGTTATCTCCGCGTTGTTCCGAACCGGAAACAAGTTTCCCTGTGACGGTCACAGTCCCGTTGGCGGAAGTGTAACCAAAATGACTCGTATTGAATGCCGCCGCGGGGGAAACGTGACGCACGTCAAAAACGTTGGGCGGAAAATTCAAAGCGACGGTGTATTCGGAAATGCCGATGGAAGAGTGAGTATTTCCCCAGATTTCCACTTGAAAATTCGACCATTCGTCAATAAAGGTCAATTGATCGGCAAGCGTATTCAAATCCGCAACTTCAATATTGACAATCTGCGAGGAATAATCGCGGAACACCAGCGTTATTTCCGACGGCGGCGGAGCGATTGAATCAATCCATTCCTTGAAATTCGTGATTCGCAAATCACAAAACAATTCTCCAAAAGAGGAATCAAGAATGTTATTATTATCATAAGGGGGGTTAAGAGTTCCTCCTTGAATTGATACACCAGCAATAACTATTTGTCCTTGTTCTGTCGTGATAAAGCCGGGACCACCAGAATCGCCGGAAGCAATACAAACTTCATTGTTCCCAAGACCTGTATGAAATTCTCCCCAACCACGCCCAAGCGTATCTCTTGCAAAAGTACCATCATCAAAATCAGCTACAAGGTAATTGTCATTAAAAGTAATGTCATAAGTGTTTTGTCCAAAACGCTTTGTTGTTCCTCCATTATAATTTGCTCCATTACTACCTGTACCATATCTACCATATCCTACTTTTGTCACAACCGCATTTAAATCTTCAGCAGTTCCCCGATAAATATCATAACGTTCTGCGGCATCTGGAGCCGGTTGAGTAAGATGAATAATTGCTAAATCAACACCTTCTGCAAAATTTGCATCTAAAATAAAACCATCAGCAACATAAATTTCATCTACATATCTTGTTTGTGTCCCTGTTGGAAGGTTGAATGTGACAGATAAATTACCAGCAGGAATAAGGTTCCCATTATTATCTAATACGATATGTGCCGCTGTAAGAACATGTTCGCCGCTCAAGAGAAGAGAACCTGTCCCATAACCATTATTATTACCAGCATTCACTTTAACTACACCTGTATATTGATCAGAGCTAGCAACGTGATTTGATGGTGTATCGACAGATGAGATACAAAGTTTTGCATCAATATATTTATTGAGTAACTGTAATGCTTCGCCTGTTACATTCTGTATTTTTTTTCCACTTGGTGTTTGAATCAACGTCGTTTTACTTCTGATTTCATCCCAAACCGCTTCTGTTAATTCGGAGTTATCAGTTGATGCAATACAATTAACAAATGAATCCCCTGTGTATTTTATTAAAAAATTATTGAGTAGTTCTTCACCGAGATCACTAATATACGGAATCATTTCTCCATTTGTTGTTTGAGTCCATGTGGCACTATTTCTAAGTTCAGCAAGATCAGCCAAATAAATTTCTCTCTCCACGCCTTCAGGAACATAAATGTCTTCTAAATCTTCTGTATTACCAGGCGATGTAAAAAAATGTCCTAATGTTAAAAATTTACTGGTCTCTTGAGAATCTTCAACAGAAGCATATCCTACCGTTCTTCCATCAGGTGTTTGAGTATATGTTATTTTACTTCGAATTTCCGCAATATCCGCTTCTGTTAATTCAGGACGCGATGAAATTGTTTGTACCTCTGAAATTATTGCTGGTGTATCAACGGATGTAAGATAAAGTTTTGATTCATCTATCTCATTGAGTAATTGTAAAGCTTCAGCAGGAATCGTTTTTACGATTTTCCCGGACGATGTTTGTGTATATATTATCTTACTCCTAAATTCTGCAAGATTGGCAAGAAAGCTCTCTCGATCCACACCATCAGGAACATAAATATCACCTAAATCTTCCGGTGTAACATGCTCAGTCCATGTGATTTCTTCTTGTAACGGCACGCCATTTTCCGGCTCTGCAATAACAGATTCCGTTTCCGTGACTTCCGGTTCATTGACAACAGGTTCCGTCACGACCGGTTCTTTGGCAATCGGTTGATTGACTTCCGGTTCTGAAACACGGTCGGAAGAGACCGTTTCCGTGTTCTCTGTTTGCGTCGAAGACGGAACAAACAACGGATCGCCGGTTTGCTGAACCACCGCCGGAATAATGGTGATGAGAGAATCGTCAATCACCTCATAATTATTTGCTTGTGCATAAAGCAATATCGTGTTATCGTTCGACGTATCCTGCATCACGTCAAATGTTATTGAATCAGACGGAGCAATCGCCTGCACACGGATTCGCGCGAGACACGCGCCGTCGGCATTTAATACGCCGGTATAGGGATCAAAACCTCCTAATTGGAAACTGATATACCCCTCCGAAAGCGTCTTACTCGGTGATCCAAAACTTATGAGATTTGTATCTATATTGGTGCGATGACTCATGTATTTGACCAAATCGGTATCAATTCCTATCGCAACGCCAATGACAATCGCTCCGCCCGACGGATCAGCCGCCGTTGACAAATCCGTCGCCCAGATTTCCAAATAGTATTCCTCCCCGACTTCAATGTCCGTGTCGGGCGTCGGTTTGGACTCGCCGATTGTTCCGGCGTTTTCCACCTTGACCGGAATCACTTCAATCGACGCAAGAGCGTTTGAAACCGTTGCCGTTTGCGACAGTTCGTCATTGGGGAGAAACCCCAAAGCCATTCCCGTGTCTATCGGAGCCGCCGACAGCGTAATCCGGTCTTCCAAAACCTCAAACGAGATTCGTTTTCTTTCGCGTTTCATCACTATTTCCCTTGTTTTGTTGGATTAATATGTTTTTTTAGAACATTCCTTAATTTTTCATTGTAATCAAAGTGATGAATAAAACAAGCGGTTTTGTTCTTTTCACCGCGAAAATTCACGAAATTCGAAATTTTTTATTACCACGAAGCATACTACAGTTGTAACCTCATAAATCGTAATGTTTTATGACAATTTTTTTCTCTACAGGAATTTCTACACGGTAAAAACTTCTTTCACTTTTGATGGTCGAAACAACAAAAAAAGAAATCCCAAAATCCTGAGGAAACAAAAATGAGCAAACAAAACAAAGAGAACTCCATTGATTGAAGTTCTCTTGCGAAAAAACAAATTTTGTCTTTAGACGAAGCCGCCTTTTTAGGACTTTATCATCGAACGCTTTGGAATCATACCGTTGCCTCTCATTCGTATCGCTGGCTTTTGGCGTGTTATTGGACAGTTTGTCAAACTTCTCGACGGGAAATCCTTCTCAAGTATTTTGCGATTTCAGCTCTCGAAACCGAACTTAAAAATAGCGTGGCAGTTGTTATTTTTTACAATATCAGATAAAGAAAAGTTGTAAAAACGTGTTGTGCGCCTTCCCATTCCGTGATGATTTTCGAAATTTTATAATTCATGTTACGCACAAGCTAATATCCATCGCACTTAAAATTTTAACTCCACACAATAATATTATACTTTGGTTTATCAGAAAAACAAGAGTATTTTTGACCGCTAAAATATTATCGAGCATTGACGGCGTTTTTCTAAATTTGAGTAAATTCATCGACGCGGCAATCAGTTTCGAACCGCCGACGTCAATTGATCCATTGACTGTCGATTTTGGAAAAGTCTGTCCGAATAAAAATATATGCGAACAATTAATTTTATGGAATAACCGACGGATCGTTTTTCTATCGCCGGGTTGAATCCGAATAGAACGCCGATTCAAGGAAAATATCAGACGATTGGTTCAAGAGACGATTTGAAAACATATCCGTTAGAAGTGGTTTTTACTCCTAACGAAAATAAACCGGATAGAGAAAAAGATTGTTTTGTGATGAAAACGATAGTTTGCTTCGTCCTTATCGGAAGCCGTTTTTTAACGAGTCCGCACTTTGAAATGTCAAATAAAAAATATGACGCGATTTTTAAGCATATTGTCCATGCTATTTTTTTATTTCAAACGGCTTAAATGGAATTGCGCCCGATAACATTATCGAAACGTATGCCGAAAAGCAAACGCTACGTTAGCCGTAACTGTCCATGTTGTCGGGATCGCTATTTTTACGTGATGAAATTGCGTTAAAAATTCAGAGTCGCCATTTCTTGTTCAAACAACAAACGCTGACCTTCAAGAAGAATAATCACATCTTCGCCGACTTTACCCATTCCTTGAATATATTGCGCGCTTGCTGCGCCGGCAGTTTTGGGCGGCGGTGAAATTTGATCGTCGTTGATATTTCGTACTTCGTTGACGGTATCGACAACCAAACCCACTTGCGACGCGTTGATGTTGACCACGACAATACAAGTTCGTTCGTCATATTCACGCGGTTCCATATTGAAACGAAGCCGCATATCCAAAACCGGAATCACTTGACCGCGAAGATTGACTACGCCTTTAACAAACGTCGGCATATCCGGTACTTCCGTAATTTTTTGCATTCCGACAATTTCGGTGACATAACGAATTTCAATACCGTAATCTTCATGTCCCAGCCGAAAAGTCAGATACATATTACGTAGCGTATCTTCATTTTCTTCCGACATGGATTCGATAGCCGTGTTAATTTGATTCAGTTCAAGGGAATTGACTTTATTTTCTGACATACAAAACAGCTCCTGTTCTTTTTTCAATTAGGAAATGATTGTCTATTGCGTTGCCTCGCGTCTTTTGTTCGAGATTCTTGAAAAAACGACTACAACTATATAGCTTTCTAACGGAATGAATCTGTATTTTTGAAAAAAAATGTTTTTAAAAGGAAAACTTTGCAATGAAAATAGTAATAATGTATGAAATTTAACGATTAATCTGGAATCCTGTTTATTAGTAGTAAAACATAAAGCCGACTCAAATGTATTTTTGTGATTTTCTACCATAAATAAAAATATGTGAATTGCTATAAAAAGCATTGAGACGCAACTTTTTTGATGTAAAATAAATTACAATTGTTTTCACAAAAATGCGTTTTAAAGCTCAAATTAGGAGAATATCATGTTATCGCTCGTTATTCCTGTTTATAATGAAGAAGGAAGCATTGTTCAATTACATCGCGAGATTTGCGAGGTGGCGGAGGCGAACAATTATGAAATTGAAATTATTTTCGTTGACGATGGTTCGCGGGATAAGTCGTGGGAAATCATTGAAGCGTTGGCGAAAGACGATTCTCGTATTCAGGCGATTCGTTTTCGTCGGAATTTTGGAAAAGCGGCGGCTCTCAATGCCGGTTTTGAAACGGCAAGCGGCGGTTTGGTGATGACGCTTGACGCCGATTTGCAGGACGATCCGCACGAGATTCCCGAATTTTTGAAAATGATGGAAACAAGTCTTGACGTGGTGAGCGGTTGGAAACAAACGCGGCACGATCCTTGGCATAAAGTTTTGCCCTCGCGGATTTTTAACGCGACCGTGAGTTGGTTGACCGGAGTAAAACTCCACGATCATAATTGCGGTATGAAAATTTATCGCCGTCAGATTTTCGAAGAAATTACGCTTTACGGCGAATTACATCGATTCGTTCCGGTTCTTGCCGCCGCTCGCGGTTACACGGTTGGCGAAAAAATTGTGCAACATCGTCCGCGAACAACTGGCAAATCGAAATACGGTTTTACGCGATTTGTCAAAGGTTTTCTCGATCTTCTTACGGTGAAATTCATCACCGGTTACGGACAGCGTCCGCAGCATTTTATGGGAACGTGCGGATTGGTTTCATTTATTATTGGATTGATCGTGATTCTTTATTACGCTTTTCGGCGGATTTTTTCCGGCGTTTTGGTTGCGGCGAATTATGTGAAAGCGGAAGAAATGTTTCTGCTAAAAGACCATCCGAGCGTGATTTTCGGCGTTGTGTTGCTTTTGTTCGGCGCGCAATTAGTTACGGTCGGAATTATTGCCGAGTTGTTTATTTCGTATCAAAACAGGCGTTCCAAAGATTACTCCATTTGCCAAACAATTAAAAATTCTCGTTGAAAACCTTCATAAAAAACGCTATATTTACGCAAATTTCGCAAAGCAACCATTCGCGTTTTTTATCGATTTCTCCCTAATTTGTCGTCCCTGAAAAAGCGAATATCCCTTGAAAAATAGGGTTGAGGAGCGTTTTTTGTTTGTTAGAATTTGCAAGTTGTTTTTTGCAAAGCAGCGTATTTCAAAAAACTGCGACAAAACGAATTGTTTCGTAACCGACGTGATCGAATTGGCGAAGAAAAAATGAAAACGCTTATCGCCGAAACAATACAATCGCATGAACCGCGAGATTCGCGATTTGAAAAACTGGTTGGGTCGTTTGGTTCGCGATATTGAACGCAACAAAGGAGAGAAGATTCTTTCTCATGAATTTCGACAGTTGTTGGCGACGTCCAAGAAGTTATTGACGCAAGAGAAGAAGAGCAAGCATAAAATTTATTCCTTTTTATTTTCCCTTTCCTGTGTATTAGGGCGTTTAGGTAATTGACTTGTTGCCGTATGACCAGCAGTTTTCGATAGAGATTGTCGTATCTTCTCAAGTTCTTGAAGAAGTTCTTCAAAGGAACAATAGATTTTTCTAAAATTTTGTCAAGGACGACCTCCCTGCTCACTAGGGTGTTCAAAAGATATTTGTGTTTACTTTTTTGTTTGTTAGTTATTTTTCTCTTAACCTTTTGCAATTCAATGAGATACAGATTTTTCATGCGCAAAAGATGATACTTTCAATTTT
>JAISZO010000022.1 GCA_031269105.1 Planctomycetaceae bacterium
TGGAAAAGCTAAAATTCACCCACAAACTAAATCATTTTGCTCTCAAAGCGAAAATCTACTTGGCGGCTTCCAAAGCCGCATGGATCGAGCTGGGAAAAATAAAACTCGCCAACGGTGCGTAACATGAGTTACAAATATTCTTGTCGTGTCAATCTTACGGAATGATAAAACGACTGTCCGCGAAATTTTGATCTTGTTTAGTGAAACGCTTGGAATCAGCGTCGATTACCGGCTCAACAACTGAACAAGCAGCCGCATGTTTTCTGTCGGCGAGCGAATGATTTGCGCGGTTGCGTCGAGCATCAATTGGTTTTTGGCAAAGTTCGACGTCTCAACGGCGTAATCGGTTTCGCGGATTTCGCTGTTTGCGCTTGAGGCGATTTCTATTAAATCGGTCATTTGCATTTGGCTGTTGGCGACTTCATATTTTTGAAAACTGCCGATTCGCCCGCGAAGAAAACTCACTTGTAAAATTGATTCTTCGACAATACGATACGCTCCTTTCGTGTTCGTCAGAAGGTCTTTGCCGCCGCCGTTGCGAAGTTCGGCAAGTTTGCCGCTTTGTCCGCCAATGTTGACGGCGTACATGCTTTGAAACGCGATGCGAACCTGTTCGCTGGAATCAACATCGGGACCAAGCTGCATCAACGCCCCGCCGCCGGTGATACGGAATCCAATCACTTCGCCGTCGCGCACGTCGGGATTGATCGTAATTGTCATATCCAATTCGGTAGCGCTGACGGAAGCGGCGAGTCCGTTTCCTATGGCAAGTTGTCCGTTAATTTTAGCAATCACGTCGTCGCCTACCGCGCGTTCCGTTACAACGCCGTATCTATCGACGGTCGAAAAACTTTCCTTTGGCAATATCGTTTTCACATCGACAAAAGCGTCGTCGCCAAAATCCGTCGAATAAAAAATCATACCGACAGCCGCCGCGTCGCTGGCGCAAAGCATCGGCGCGCCAATCGCCGTTTCCGCAAGACTTCCGCGCATCGCGCCGCCGTCGCCAAGTTGCAACCGTCCCGTTCCGTCCGGCGAAACGCCGCTTCCCGGCACGCTTAAAGGAATTGACGCGGCGAAAAATTTATTCCATTGTTCGTCCGCGTTAATGAAATCCACGACTTCCTGCGCTGTCGGCGGATGATACGGATCAATTCCAATCGCCAACTGATTGGACGCCGCGTCATACGAAATTGTCAAACCGTTTTCCGAATTGACAACCCGCACGTCGCAATTGAGAAACGGATCGTCCGAACGTTTTGCGGATACGGTAAAAACGGCGTTTTGTCCGCCGCCGGAAATAATCGTTACGGCTGGCGGCTCGCCGCTTACGTCGTTTGTATCGCTGTAACGATAAGCGTCGTTAAAACGAATCGTCGGACGTCCGTTGCTGATTTCGCATTTTTCAGGATCATACGTCGGCGCGAGAACTCCGCAGCCGGAACTGTTGCAAACGCCGGAAACGCTGATTCCGAGTTGTTGAAGTAGCGAGATTTCTTCTAAAGTTGCCGGATGATCGAAATATTCAATTAAATCATTCGCCGTTGTTTTTACCAATCCGTCTTTGTCGGTTTCGAGAAAAACGGTCAGGACGCCGGAATCGACCAATCCGCCTTCCACTTTTCCCATCGCCGCGTTGATTCCGGCATATTCGCTGTTTTCAAGTTTCGGCGGATTCGACGGATCGTAAGTTTGCAACGGCGCGAAGTGAAACGCTTTTCCCGCTTCGCTTTCGTCAAACAACGTTTGCAATTCCTGCATATTGATCGGTTCGCGCAACGGGTCGTTCAATCGACCGGCAAAATCAATACGAAAGACAATCGAACTATTCGCGTCGTCGATTGTTACCGATTCGCCGTCGGAGTTTCCGGTGGAATCGACAAAACGTATCGCGTAACCGTCATAGTTGTTTGTTTGCGCGATTGTTTTTATCGCAAACGACGTGCCGGAATCCAAGCCCTGAACGGCGGCTTGCGCGAAATCATAAACCGGCGGTTCGCTGTAACCGATACTTAATGCTTGACCGGGTTGGCTGACGAAAGTTATGTCGGGAGAATTTTTCGGACCGAGAAATTGCAGCGAGTCTCCCGCTTCAACGTTACCGTAATACGCAAAATTTTCAAACGGCGTTACTGTTCCCAAGCCGCAACTTCCGGCGGGAAGCGACGCGACAAGCAAACCGTTTCCCGCGTCGTCCCGCAATTGGTCGGAGGTATTAATCAACGCGACAATTTGTTCGGCGGTCGTCAACACTTCGGGCGGCTGCGTTCCGTCGGCGGGTTTCGTTTGTAAAACGATTTCAATTTGATTCGGAACGTTCCCGGAACCGGGCGTATATTGAAGCTGAAGAGCGTCGTTTCCTTCGCGTGGAGCGGTATATTTGACGACAAAATTTCCATAAAGAGCGCCGGGCTGACTTGCCGTCAATATGAGATCGTTATCTTCGCCGACCGACGACGCGACGATTGCGCCGTTTGTCGCCCTCGTTTCGAGTTTTGCCTCGACGCCGGTCGAATCGCTGACAAGATTGACTGCATCGACAATCGATTGCAGCGACGCTCCTTGCGAGGCAGGAATTGTCGCGTAACCGAGATTTCCGCCGACTGATAAATGAACGTCTTGCGGAATCCCCGTCTGACGGTAAAACAACGCCGCTTGTCTCGCTTGCTGGATAATTTTGATCGGAATATCTTTTTCAATTTGTCCGAGAAAATTTGCCTGATTGATTTGCAAAAAATCGGCTTTCGTTTTATCTAATCCGTAAGTCGTAAAATCGAGCGAGCCGTCAAGAAGTTTTTGATCAATAAATTGCGAGGAAGCTGCGATCCGGTCAATCGTGTCGAGCGAAGCGTCGAGTTGCAATTGCAGCGCTTCGAGCATTTCCGTATTCATCGCGCCGGTATTTGCCGCTTCGGAAACCATCCCGCGAATATCGAGCAGAATATCGTTAATTTGGGAAAGTGCGCTATCCGCCGCCGAACAAAGACTGTCCGCCGCTTTGCAATTGGTCACGGCTTGTCCCAGCGACGCAATTTCCGTACTGAGAATCGAACTGGAAATAAACCCGCTCGGATCGTCGCGTCCCGAATGAATCCGCAAACCGCTCGACAAATTACGAATATTTGTCGTCAACGCATTATCCGATTTCTTCAACGCATACTCGCCTGTCAACGTCGCGGTGTTGGAAAGAATGTTTTGCGGAATGAATAAAAAAGACATTTTTAAAAAGATAAAAAGCGGATTTTTGAGGCTTGAGAGAATGGAAAAATATCTATACAAGTGTTATTTTCGGCACAATCGGAATAATTATTTAATTTTTCCGTCTCCTCGCGAAAGACGCGAAATTTTTTCTCCGCGAAGCCGCGAAAACAAACGAAAATTCCATGAAGAACGGGGACATAGGCCAAAATGACGCTTCGGTCTGCCACTTGCTCAACTTGAAAAATTCTTCGTGAAATTTTCGCGGCGCCGTGGTAAAAAAGGGATTTTAGAAATCTCTCTACTCTTTCGTTGACGACCTGAATTGGTCAACACAACCGCAAAAAGGTATAAGATTAAAGATGTGTATTTATTTTTTTACAAAGATTCGCAAGAAAACCTAGTTTGACGCATCTAAATTTACAGTTCCGAAGGGGCTTGTCGCATAATATTTCAAGAATTTCCGTTTTTTTTGAGTTTTCCTGCGTAGTCGAGTTAGAGTTTTGTTCAGATTCACTCATGTTACGAGGTAAAGCATGTCGCAAAAAGCTAAAACAGACGCGAAAAAGTCGAAAAAGACAGCGAAAAAAACGTTAAAAAAGAATATAAAATCATCAATTGGAAGGAATATAACTAAGCGCTTGTCGCTCGCGGCAATTTTACGTTTACGCTCTGGATTTCCGACGAGGCGATTCAACAATGGCGTCATGAAAATAAAGCGTGCAAGGTCGAACGTCCTTTTGTTTCTAGCGATAGGGCGATTGAAACGATTCTAACATTGCGCGAGTTGTTTCATTTGACCTATCGCACCGTCGAAGGTTTTGTTTGCAGATTGGTTCGTTTGATGAAAATTGAAACGGCGTTTTCAGATTCGACGGCAAATTGCCGCGATAAAAGACGGAGCAAATCCTAATGAATTGAATAAAGACCAAAACCAATTTTCTCAAGTTCTTGACGAAAATCTTTTGAGGGCGGTTCTAATAACCTCCTCTCCTTCTTTACAAGATTGAGAGCGTCCTTTATGATTATCTTTTAGAGTTTTTAGTCCGTCCGTTCCTTTTATACTCCTCTTACTTTAAAATTTGTTTTGAGATGTGAATTGCAATTTTTTACACTTCGCTTGTTGTTTTTATTTCAAGCATTTTTATTTTTTTATGTCAGAGTATAAATTAAATTCTCGCCAGGTTAAAAGACTCAAGAAGAAGTACTACAAGATCAAGAAGAGTGATCCGTCTATTGCGATTCGTATTCTTATTGTACTTTCTCTTGGTAAGGGGGATTCTGCGTCCGCAGTTGCTGATAGGTTCTTAATCAACGCTGATACGGCGCTACGATATTTCAGCTTGTATAAGGAAGGCGGAATTAATGGACTATTAGAGATTAAGTACGAAGGACGTCATTCTTTTTTAAGCGACGCGCAAAAGGAACAATTGAAACAACATCTTCGCGACACGATCTCTCTTGACGTCAAACCGATTATTGCTTATGTTTTCGAGACCTTTGGAATACAGTATTCCATTTCCGGCATGACGAAGCTATTGCACTCTATCCATTTTGAATAGAAGAAACCTATAGAGGCTAGCAAAGCCGACCCCGCCGAACAAAAGAAATGGGTTGACAATGACAAGAAAACCCGTGAAAAAGCGGGCGAAAACGATTCATTCTCTTTTGTTGACGGCGTTCATCCGCAACATAATGGTCATCCTGCTTATGGTTGGTTTGAGAAGGGAGTTGAGCATACAATATTGGCGAATTCAGGTCGTCAACGAGTGAATATCAACGGGGCGGTGAATATTGATACGTTAGAAGTCGAGGTTGATTTTACAGATTCAATCAACTCCGAATCAATGAAACGATTGATGGAACAGTTATCGCGTGGTCATCCAATCGGCGTTGTTTCTATGATACTGGACAACGCAAGATATTGTCCTAGTAAAGCAGTAGAAGAGTATCGACAAGATTTAGGCAACATTGTATTTATTTTTTTACCAACCTACTTGCCTCATCTCAACTTGATCGAGCGACTTTGGAAATTTTTTAAAAAGACAACGTTCTACAATAAATATTACGAAAAGTTTACTGATTTCACGCAAGCCTGTAAGGGCTTTTTAAAAAACATAAAGAAGCACGAGCATGCATTACGCTCTTTACTCGCCGAAAATTTCCACATGCAAAAAAATTAAAAAAACGAATTTTAAAGTGTGAAAAGTATATTTCCAAAATGAGTCGTATCATTATTTAACGCATTTCCGCTGTCTGTTGGACAATGGAGCGATGGAATCATTGTTTGAACAAACGTTTTGTCCGTATTTTGTCAATGTATTGGTTGTTCCAGTCAAAACATCGCCCCGACACACTGTTTGAAGCATCCGGCGATTTGGAGCAAGCCCGTCATGCAGAGGCGTTTGCTCCATATAGGGCAGAAGAAAAACATTCCACCCCCAATAGGGGCGACTACTGCCGGTTTCCGCACCGGATGAAAAATAAATCCATCCTGGCGGCAACACATTTGCGGAGTCCTGATAGTTGTGTATTGCCAGCCCAATGGAAATCTCTCAAAACTCTCTTTTACTACGAAGCCGCAAAGAATCCACAAAATCTCATTTAGAAAAATTTTAAGTGTTTTTCTAAATTGTCTTATTTGAATAAGTTATGTTTTT
>JAISZO010000099.1 GCA_031269105.1 Planctomycetaceae bacterium
AAAGACAATCGCGCTGGAAGGAAACTGGAAAAGCCGGATTATCCCGACTTTGGACAATACTTTCGGCGATTTCCGGTTGCCGGCGAAAAAAGACGAATTTATCGGCGCAGAAGCAAGACAGTTTCAATATACCTACGATATAAAAACTGATCGTGTTGCGGGCGATTTTTCAAATTTGACATGGCGTTCGCAAACTTACGGTTTTGGTCCGAAATTCCGTCAACTCGGCGCGTTGCCTGAAAACTTAAACGAACAAGCGCAACAACAAATCGAATCGGAATTGCTGAAAATCAACGAGTATCCCGAAACGCCGATAGAAGTTGGCGGGAAAACTTACGCTTGGAAAGACTATGATTTTTCGTGGCGATACGGCGTGGAAGGCGACGCGGGACATCAAGGTTATCACGGCTTGAAAGAAAATATGTACGACGAGTTTATCCGGCTTGGCAAATACGCGACCGCCGGACATTTGCAAACCGTCCGCCAACCCGAACCGGACGGAACGCGATATTATCTTTGGTCGACCGTTTTAGTTTCTGAAAAATCAAAAGCAACAAAGACGCAAACAATCAAAGGAACAATTCTCACAGGCGGAATGAAACCGGCGGCGGCTTGGCTTAACGGTAAACCGGTTGATTTGTCCGACAGTTCCGTAACTCTCAACGCCGGCGCAAACCCGTTATTGTTGCGTTACGATAATCCGGGAACCGGATATTTTGTTGTTGTATTACCCGATTCTCCGTTTGCTAAAGAAGCCGTGCAAAGCGACGACTTCGCGCGGACAACAATGCACGATTCTTCCGTTTGGATTTGGAACGCCGAAGGCGAAGGCAATGGAAACGCTTATTTCCGGCGTTCATTTGATTTGTCCGAAACGACGTCGTTCAAACTTGCAACCATTGCAATTACGGCGGACGACAATTTCAAAATCTGGTTGAACGGCAAATATCTCGGCGGCGGAAAAACGTGGAATCAAATTCAAAATTTCGACGTTTCAAAACTCCTGCAAAAAGGCAAAAACGTAATTGCAATTGAGGCGTTCAACGGCGGCGGATCACGCGGATTGATTGCGGAATTGCGGACAAGAGGCGTGAAAGATTCCGGCGCGGTTTTGCTGTCAACGAGCAAAGATTGGCGTTGTACGGAAACCCCGAAAGACAATTGGACGCAGCCGGAATTTGACGATTCGCTGTGGAAATTTGCGGTTGAACTTTCGCCGTTTGCCGGAAGTCTTTGGGCGTCTCACCCGACAATGGGACCGCCGAAAATCAACGCGCCGGAGTTGGACGATATCCAACACGAGACAACCGGTTCGCTTGCGATGCGTTGGTTCGATACCGAAACAAATCGTTTGCACGCGGGTATTCTTCCGTTTGACGTCTTTGCCGGAAAAACGGCGTCATGTCTTTACCGTTTCCAAACTGCGCCGGGAACAACGGAAATCATGGTTCCCAGCGGAATAATTACAATGGTTTTGGATGCAATTGACGGAAACAATAATGACAGAAAAATGTTCATGCTGCAAAATATGAGAGTAAATACGCAGCAAAAGACAGTATCAATTGCTAATGAATTTAAAAAATCGGGAGCAACGGTAACGCTTTATGCTTGGGGCAGCGGCGGCGAATATGGCGGTAGCGTTTTTTCGGTTCCGGTGAAATTCACTTGCGAAGAGGGCGAAATTCCGCTTGGCGATTGGACAACAATTTCGAGTTTGCGTACCTACAGCGGCGGCATTCGTTACGGAAAACAATTTTCCGTGACGGCGGAGGACTTGCAAAACAGCGAGTCGATAACGCTTGATTTGGGGCGTGTTGTTTCGTCGGCGCAAGTTTTCGTGAACGGACAAGAAGTCGGGACAAAAGTTGCCGCGCCATGGAAATTTGAAATCAAAAAATTCCTCCAAGCCGGAACAAACAAAATTGAAATAGAAGTCTATAACACACTCGGCAATCACTACCTGACGATCCCAACCCGCTATCGCGGCAGAACGGAATCCGGCTTGATTGGACCGGTCAAAGTAATTTTGACAGAAAAAGCCGCATTGCCAAAGTAACTATTCCGTAGCATTTTTTATGGAATCGTTCTGAAAGAACGTCATTGTATGCCGCAAAAATGGAGGATGGCTGTGATGAGGTCAAAAACGGCGTTGAATATATTCCGTATTACAAAATTCACAACGAAACGTTCACCTGCTACCCGTTTTTTGAATAATAAATAAACATTACCTTTGCAACTTAAAATATAAAAGAAATTGCCATGTTGAATAATAGAAAATTGCCTGTCGGAATACAGGATTTTGAAAAATTGCGTAATGGAAATAATCTGTATGTAGATAAGACTGCATATATTTATTAACTTGTAAATACCGATGCTCCTTATTTTCTCGGACGTCCGCGCCGTTTCGGGAAAAGTCTTTTTTTGTCCGCTCTCAAAGCGTATTTTCTCGGGAAGAAAGAACTTTTCGATGGCTTGGCGATTGCCGGACTGGAAAAGGACTGGATAGAGTATCCGGTTTTCCATTTGGATTTCAATCTGGAAGGCTATACCACTTTATCCTCATTTCAATACGCTTTAGATGCTAATTTAGTCGAATTGGAAGCTCAATGGGGCAGCGTCGAAAGAGAAAAAACACCCGCTCTGCGGCTGAACGGACTTATCCGTCGCGCCAGTAAGCAAACCGGAAAGAAAGTAGTGGTATTAGTGGACGAATACGACAAACCTTTAGTAAACACACTGGATAATGATACACTGAACAAATCCATTCGCGATACTTTGAAAGGATTCTACGGCGTCCTGAAAAGCGCCGACGCTTATCTGCGGTTTGTCTTTCTCACCGGCGTAACGAAATTCTCGAAAGTCAGCGTTTTCAACGACTTGAACCATCTGGTAGATATCAGCATGGACAATGACTTTGCAGGTATCTGCGGCATATCCGAAACAGAGCTGACCCAATATTTTCAACCGGAAATTAAAGCATTAGCCGAAGAAAATGAACACTCCTGCGATGAAACGCTTGCAGAACTAAAAAAACATTACAACGGTTATCATTTTGCCAGAAAAAGCGAAGGCATGTACAACCCGTTCAGTTTGCTGAATACTTTTCAAAAGCGATGTTTCAAGGATTACTGGTTCGAAACCGGCACGCCCACTTTCCTTGTTCAAATACTCAAAAATATAAATTATAATATTCCAAATCTGGAAAACGGCGTCATCATATCGGCAAAATCCATTACCGACTATAAAGCCGAATATTATAACAATCCCATTCCTCTGCTGTATCAGAGCGGATACCTGACAATCAAAAACTATGACAGAGAATATGACGAATACACACTCGGTTTTCCAAATGAAGAAGTCAAATACGGTTTTCTGGACAATCTGTTGCCGGCTTATGCGCCTCAATATGCGGTTCGACAGGAATTTTCGGCGTCGTCCTTTATAAAAGCCCTTCGCGCCGGCGACATCGACGGGTTCATGAACAGTATGAGAGCTTTCTACGCGAGTATTCCATACGACATGATGAAAAATGAGACAAAAAGCGAGCAGTATTATCAGTTCATATTTTACCTGTTAGTAACGCTGATGGGGCAGTTTGTGCAGACCGAAGTGAAAACCTCTGCCGGTCGCGCCGACGCCGTAATAAAAACTGCCGACACGATTTATGTTTTCGAGTTCAAAATGGCGAATCACGGTACTGCCGAACAGGCGCTGGAACAGATCAATTCAAAAGACTACCTCATCCCGTACACCGCCGACGGACGGAAATTAGTTAAAATCGGCGCAGAGTTCAGCGAACAGGAACGCGGTTTAAGCCGCTGGATTGACGTTAAGGAATGATTAAGTAGTCGTCCCTGAAAAAGCGAATATCCCTTGAAAATAGGGTTGACGAGCGTTTTTTGTTTGTTAGAATTTGCAAGTTGTTTTTTGCAAAGCAGCGTATTTTCTCAAAATACGCTGCAAATTTTATTCCAATCGTTGTCGCGAACCCCAAA
>JAISZO010000159.1 GCA_031269105.1 Planctomycetaceae bacterium
GAAATCATCTTTCTTCCTTCGTATTCGCCGCACTTCAACCTGATTGAACGGTTGTGGAAATTCGTGAAGAAAACCTGTTTGTATTCCTGCTATTATCAAGACTTTGCAACGTACAAGCGAAGTATCCTGGACTGCTTGGACAACACCAATAAAATTCATAAAACTAAACTGCGAAAACTCTTAAACCCAAAGTTCCAGTCATTTTCGAATGTTCGTATCTTGACCGGGTAAAGTATAGCTCTCACTCCGGCGCCAGTTGGGGTTGTGGTCCCGGTCCCAATGCGAGCGTATCAGATGGTTGGGCAACAAATATTGTAACGATTCGTTGGACAATCAATGCCGTTTGTCCCGGAAGCGTTACTGGCGCACAGTGTAATGACTCCTATGTCGCCAACACGATTATTACATCGCCTCATACCGGCGGCGCTCAATTTGTCGTGATGGACGGGTCGGTACATTTCATTTCAGAAACCGTTAGTTTGAACGACGTTTTATTGCGGCTTGCCGCGCGAAACGATGGTTTGACTGTCGCTTTGCCGTAGTTTTATTTTGTTGAAAAGCCCCGACTTTCTTGGGACGGTCGGGGACTGATTGGGACATTTAAGGACTGCGCGGGACTTTTGCGATGATTTTCGACAACGTCCTCATCGTCCCTAACAGTCCAGTCCCAAATTGTCCTTTTTGTCCCCAAAATTCACGCAGCGTATGACCGCAAGAAATTCCCCTCCACCGGCAAAAGTATCTCCCCATCTTTTATAAAGTTTGGCAGGGATTTTTTGAGGAGTGCGAAGTTTTGCGATTTGGTTCAAGTTCCGGCGTTGCGTCGCGCTGCAAACGCCGCGAAGCGAGTGAAAAATTAAAAGTTAAAAACTAAAAGTTTCGCAAGCGGAATGCGTCGCTCCGGGATTGAAACAATCGTTTGTTCAACTTTTAGTTTTTTATTTATCGATGCAGAACGTCCACCAAAAAAACGCAACCGGAGCGGCGAGGATCAACGAATCAAAAAGGTCGAGAAAACCGCCGAATCCCGGAATCAACGAGCTGGAATCTTTTTTACCGACGTCGCGTTTAATCAGCGAACCGGCAAGATCGCCTAAAGAACCGCTTATTGCAATCGCCAATCCGAAAAAAAACCAATTTCTCCAAATGGATTCCGCCGCGTTAAAAATACAAAAGCAAAGCCAAGAAGCAAATACGGCAAAAATCACGCCGCCGATTCCGCCTTCAACGGTTTTTTTCGGACTCAATTCCGGCGCCATTTTATGCCGTCCGAAAATCCTTCCTATCGTGTAAGCTCCGGCGTCGTTCATTTTGACAATCGCGATCATTGTCAGCAGCGGCAACAATCCGTAAGTCATTCGCAAAAGAATAATAAAACAGGACAATAAACCGAGATACCCCATCATGAACACCGCGCCGGCAAGATTAATCGTAACGCCGCCGGGACGTTTATATCTCCACATTTCGCCGGAAAACGCAATCAAAATACCGCCCGCAAACGTGAAAAGTATTCCCATCGCGGCGCCCGCCGCCCAATGCCACGCAACGACTTCTTTTTCCAACTCGGTTTGAGGCGCTTGCGGAGAAATCATAACGGCGCTATTATGTCCAACGCAAATTCCCCAACAGCAAAGCGCCATCAATAACGTGCCGAGATAAACGGTTGAGCGTCGCGGATGCAGACCGCCCGCCGCGAACAAATCCAGCAGCTCTTTACAAACAATTCCGATACATACCAGAAAAAACGGCATTAATACAATGCCTTTGATAGGAAGTTGTTCGTCAATATACGCCAATAAAAGCAGACCAAAGATCGTTGGAATAGCAAAAAGGAGTCGCAATTTCAGCATGATAATGTGATAAAAATTCTTCAAAGTTGTTTTAATATCCCCAGTATAATGGCGGCATTATAACAGAATTTTTGTGATACAACAACAGTTTTCCCGACGTTATTAACAAAAAAATGTAACATTTCAGTGAAATATGCGTTTTGAAATGAAAAGAGAATTTCATCGACGCTCCAAGACGCCGTTATGGCATAACAAAAAAACGACGCTTTTTGGAAAAACGTCGTTTCAGCCATAATTCATTGATTCTTCAATTCGCCAATGTTATTACCAGAAAATTGAGCGAAACATTAACGATTGATAACAATACCCGCATTGACTCCGTGAATCCAGGTGGATTGCGTCACTTCGTCGTTGATTCCGAATATATTTCCGTAGTGATCAATCATATAGTTATTGACGCGGGACGCTCTTGCGGTGTTGTCAATCCACATTCCCTGATAACCGGCTTGCAGCGCGATTGCGTCGGTAAACTGCCAACTGGCTTTGAGCGAAAAATCAATTCCCGGCGAGAAATCGGTTAATATTCTCCGATGATGAAATTCTTTTGCACCATTCAGTAAACCCAAAGGAACGCCCGTTACGATTGTTGTATTGTTGTTGCCAGTACCAGTACCGCCCGTGCCGCCGCTACCGCTCTCGTTATTTTCCGTCACGTTAAAAGTACTTGCTCCAAAATTTCCTCGACTTCGGACATTCTGCGTATTGAAGCCGGCGAAAAACTTGGTATCGGCGGTCAACGACCAGCGACCGGAATTTTTTCGTATCCAACGGATTCCCGCCTGAGGTCCTATGATATGGTTATCCGCCGTGAAATTCCATTGCGTATCGGATTTTAAACTGTACGGCGAAACTTCAATATTATTGTCGTTGTCAGTATCAGTTGATCCGCTTGATGAAGACTCTGTATTCTCGACATAACTGTTCCACATGTCTCCCCATCCGGTAAAGCCGATTTTATCGTCTAATTCCAAGTACCGCACGCCGCCGGAGAACTCAAAAAATCCAACGCGGGTTGCGTGAGAGCGAAAGACATAGTTTGCCTGAATGTCCCAATGACTGGTTTTGGAGTTGATTTTATATCGGTCAAAGAACAACGGCAACGGGGCAATGGCATAACCTTCGTTATCTTCATTGCCTAGCAATAGAATCCCACCGGTTTGATAAGGAGCAATCTGATACCACCCCCACAAAAAATTTCCCTGCATACTCTTTCCAGGCGTAGTTTGCGTAAAAGGAAGTTGAGGATTTCCGCTAAAGAACCAAGCGGATTGGGCGTTAGGCGGAGAAACATATTTCTTTGTTGTTCCATCGCTAATGTCCATTGATCCGTTCACGCCCTCGTAAGAATCTTTTTGAGATTGCATAATGGTGGACGCAATTTCCCAGCCATGATGACCTCTTATATTCCCGATCCGCAACGTTGCTCCGCTGTTGAAATTGTTTCCCAGCGAACCGGTTGTCATGTTATTGGTTCTTGTACTGAAAGCGGAACCAGTAAAGTAATCGCTCTGGAGACCACCTGGAGCAACCCATCCGATTGTTGTATTTTTTCCTTTGGTGATCAGCATATAATTGTAACTGATCTCCCCCCACATTCCTTCGCGGAGACGCGCGTTTCCGCCAAATTGATCGCTCCTGACCGGAGCCCAAAGTCTCATTTGTGAAACTTGTGCGAAGCCAACGCTGCCATGAATCGTCACGAAAAGCAACAGCAGACCTCTCAAAAATGTTTTCATGTTGGTAAGCGACATGTTCTTCTACCCACCTCGGTGAATCTGAATCATCCTGAATTGTTAATTTGTACGGTTATGACGCTTTGCGGACGTCTTCCATACATTACGGCTGTGACGGTAATATCGGACATACCAACTTCAACAATTGAGAGATAAATGACTTGAGAATACAAATTATAAGGATATTTCAGAAAATTTGACTTGATATATATCAAAATAAATAAAATAGTGAAACAAAAACGCTTGTTTGGGGGAATGAGATAAAATTTAAATATTCCAAAAAATATAAAAACGCAAGGTAGCAAAAACGAGAAAGATAAATAAATTTTTTGAATTCTTAAGAATAAGACGATTTTAAGCGTGTAGCAACAACATAATTTGCGTCTCACAAGAATTGCGTCGTAAATTAAGAGAAAACTTTTCTTTCGGGTATTGATTTTGGACTTCAAAACTTCCTTTTCGACGCTTTTTGCAGAATCGCGCGTTGTTCTTTTTAACGCAAGAAAGGCGTATTGCAGATTGCATACGCCTTGAATGAAACAATAAACTCTTTGAACAGAGGAGATTTCATCACCGCTTCAAATCCGCGATATAAAAGCTGCCGTAGGTGTGAACGCGGCATTTTTTGTGAAGTTCCGCCGCTTGGTCTTTGCGGTAAACTAAAATATCGTTTAACGTTTTCTTTTCGCCGTTGATTTCGACTGGAACCGTGTCGATATAATCGGTGCGAAGTCCACCGCTTCGCCACAAAATTCGCGTCTGTTCCGCCGCGCGTTTGAGAATCGCGTCCCACTCGGCAACTAATGCGTCGTAATAACGGTCGGAAAGCCAATCCTGATGGTCAAGCAAAACGAAACGCGAAATCGTTGCGTCGTTGTTTTTCCGCAAAAAACCTTCCACCGTGTCGCTATGCGTCGAAACGCGGTCCACGAGACCGGATTTCAGCAATTCAAAATTTTTCTCTTCAAGATATTCGGGACAACAGGTCGGCGTGTAACTTCCCGTCGCGTAAACGCGCCAAAAATAATTGTCCGAAGTCGGAAGTTCCGCAAAAATTGCGTCAAGACAATCCTGAATAAACTGGATAAGTCCGCCTTCGTATTGTTTGTCGATTTGCATTCGCTGCGCGCGCGGCACGCCAAGCATCGAAAGCGTCGTATCCCGATCGATCATGTATTTTACCAGCCGCGACCAAAGCCGCTCGCGGATTTTGCCGTACCAAATCTCTTTTTGTTCGTCGATTGTTTTCGCTTCGAGAATCGCGTTGACTTCCTGTCGGAGTTTCACAATGCGATCCAAATAAACATTGAACATCCGCGCAAACGTTCCCGACGTGCCGCAAAAATAGAAACTTCGGCATTTTCCGCCGAAATATCTGACGATTTTTCTATCCCAGTATTTCCGAGACCAATCGTTTAAGCTGTCTCGCAATTTCGCGCGGTAAACCGCTTTGACGCCGTCCAAACGTCCGATTCCGAACATCCGAAAAAATGTCCAATAATCCAAGTTTTTGATTCCGGCGATTTTCAGATCGAGCAAAGCGTTTTGACGCGGGTTCATATCGACCGCGTAAACATGTTTCAATCCGGTCAACGCATACGATAAAGCGTTGCATCCGGCGGACGTGATAACCAGTAGCGAATCATCGGGCGTTAATTCCAACGCCGCCTTGTCGAGACGCGGGTCTTCCCAACATGTATTGTAAACGAGATTGTTGCCGTGTACATAATTAAAAACGCGACCGCTGATCCATTCTCCGACACTATTCATTCCCTCTACTCCCTTGAAAAAGTTGATAATTGTATCTTTTATATATTTGGTGCGACCAAATTTTACCCATTATAACAGAAAAATTGCCGACGTTCAAGCAACGCGAAATTCAAGGGATAAAGCCGTTCACGTTTTCTGATTCTGCCGTTTCTGGATCAATTTTGTCTGGCAATGTGTTTTCGCGAGTCAATCGTTTCGTTATTTTTTCTAACACGTGATTACGCTTGAACTTACGAAAATAATCACGGTCAAGTCAGTCGGATAATTTTGGGGGCGTGAAGCGGACATGAGAGAAAAAGTGAAGTGAAAGGGAATCAAAAAGTTAAGTTGAAGTGAAGTTAATTTAAGTCTTGGTAATAAACAAAAAACAACGAACTTAATGAGAACAACTATTAATCGAAGAATCACTCTTTTGCCGGGTTAATGCAAAAAGTATTTATCTAAAATAACTAAATTATCACTCTCCCTGTAAAATCTCAACTTACGAGCGTTGTAGAGATATACAAAGTTTTGCGATAAAATTTTTTATCAATGTATATTGACAGGCATAGTAATATCTGGTATTATGTAATTTGTCATTCGCAGAAATTTGATACGCAAAATTCAAAACGAGGGAAACGATGCCGGAAATACCGAAGAAAATGATTAGTAGCGACGTTATTCGCGGTCACATCGACACGATGATTTTGCGGCTTCTTCAGGAAAAAGATTGTTACGGTTATCAAATATTCAAGCTGATTATTGAGCGGAGTAACGGTCAATACGAACTGAAAGAGCCGTCCATGTACGCCTCGTTGCGGCGGATGGAACAACAGGGAGCAATTGAGTCGTACTGGGGAAACGAGGAATCGCAGGGAGGACGGCGGCGTTATTATAAAATTCTTCCGCCGGGAGAGCAACTCTACCGCAATAATCGGGAAGAATGGGAATTTGCAAAAAAAATCATTGAAATGCTAATCTAAAAGGAGCAAAATATGGACCGTATCGACATTTCTATTCAGGAAGCGTTTGCAAAGTTTCAGGACGCACCGGAAATCCGCGCGCAAAAAGAGGAGATGGCGGATCATCTCCGCGACCGGATTCGCGACGCAATACAACAAGGAAAGAGCGAAAAAGAAGCGTTTGCGGAAGCAACCGCCGCCGTCGCCGAATCGATGACCGATCTCGAACAAACGTTGTCGCAATTTCTCCAGCCGGAATTTCGCAACGACAAAAAACGAAACCAAATTCCAACGAAACTAAATTCCAAAGAAATTTATATCAACTATTACCGCTATCACCGCGCAATCATGCTAATGTTCGCGGAAATCCTGCTTTGCCTGACTGTTCTGTTCCTTTGCGTGTTAATAAACGATATTTCCGGCGCTTATTTTGATCCAGAACTCGCCGTCGCTCCTTTGCTTGTCATAACGTTATGCACGGAATGTCTTTTGAGCGTTTTTGTGATTTATTCCGTCGTTGCGTACATGCGCAATCCCAATCGCGTGAAATCCGTTTTGATCACGTGGCAGGATTGGCTGAAACGTTTTTTACTCGGAGCGGTTCTTTTGTTGATTGCAAATATGCTGTTTTTCTATACTCTTGATAGTGAATTATTCAAGAGAGAATTTTTTGTGCCGACGTCGGTTTATTTGTTTTGTCTTGCGTTTTATACGTTCTTTTTTATTCTTTTTTCCGTTTGGGGATGGATGCGAAGAGGACGATATACAACGCCGCCCGATACCGGACAAAACCAACCGCTTGCCCGATGGGGAATTTTACTGACGGCAATTTCTCTCGGAGCGCTTTTTATACCGACGTTGCTGGAAACAAGACATCTTCTCATCATAAACAACAAATACGCGAATTTGGTCAACCACGAAATAATGGATTATCAACGGCTTCAAAAATCCGAACAAAATCTTTCGCAACAAGTGAAAATTCTTTCACAACAATTAGAAACAACTCAAAACCAACTGATTGCCGTATCGGGAGAACATATGCGGATTCCCGACGCAATGATTTTGGCTCAGGGAGAGAGTCCCGACAATTTACTCATAGACCAATCCATTCGGCACAAGATCAATTTCCGATTTAACTCATCGCGTTTGGTTTCTGCAAAAAATGAAAACATATTATTCAAGAGAGCGGATACATTCCCTGAAAATTCGGCAAGAAGTATTATTGACGCAAATGGAATTTTCGTTTGGTCTGTTCCGGGAATAAACGCGGACTACAACATTATTCCCAATCGGCACATACCGCCGTATAACTTGTTACCGATTCTTCCTTTCGGAAGCGAACCTTCTTTGGAAAAAACTGAAAAATATGCGCTATCCTTGAAAAGCGATTTTCCAGCGCATGATTTAACCGACCGGATGATTTGCGCGAGATCGTTTCCGTTTGAAGAATACAAACTCGGGATGATTCATGCGGTTGCGGAAGAGAATGTCGAGCCGAACAAGCGATTTTACGTAAAAGTCGGCGTTGGTAATCTGCTGTCGGAAAACGCGAAGCTGTTGCTTACGGTCAAGTATGATTCGGGACTTCGACAACAATATATTCCGTCCGATTCGATGTTGTTTCTCACGTTTCTTAAAGCGCGGGAATACCGCGAATACGCAATAGAAATGATAGCGACGACGCCCGGCGAACATAAAATCCAATTTCAACTTCGCAACGGTTCGGGGCAAATCCTTGCCGAAACTTCCGCGACGGCGAATGTCGGAAACTTAAAATCCGAAACTCAAGTGGACGACAACCCGAGTCTCTGACTGATAGGACTTGCGTCAATACGCACGCGGAACGACTGACGCGATTGAAGATTGAACATCGTCAGATGGCGTCGATTCCTGAATAGTTACACGGTATTATATTCCTTGCAGGTGTTGCTGTATAATTGTTTTTTACATAACTACTTTTCTTCATTAAACTTACATTCAAAATTTTAAACACCACATTTTATGCGTATTATTGTATGCATTTTTCAAATACATCTAGAATACCGATATGTTTGAAAAACAACATCAATAATACATTCAAAATACGACCCGTTTTATTTTTAATGTAATTACTTGAGTGCATTGAAGTTAGGATGCAAAATAATTATGCAACAAGCCCCTTTTTACCTATAATCCACTCAAGAAAAACATGTATCATTTTGTCCATAGTCGTCTCAAGAAAGCCGGTATTTCCGACCTTTCCACCCCCTTTCAAAACATGAGAGCGTCCGCCGCCATTGACGCAAAGCGAGTTAAAA
>JAISZO010000244.1 GCA_031269105.1 Planctomycetaceae bacterium
GTAATATATCAGTGGAATTTTTATTTAAATAGTTAGGTAATCAAAAGGTAGGCAATGTTTCGCCGAAACATTGCGTCGGTGATAGCCGACTTGCCTGTTGACGGATGGAAATGGGAAAAACCGCTCAACCGTTGCGACCTTTCGGCGAAAGGTCGCCTACCTGATGTGTATCTTTTAACAAAAATTCCGCTGATATATTACTCGCTTTTAACCCAAGTCAAATTCTTAAAAAACTTGTCTTCAAAAGCGTCTCAACAGAGTAACCCGATCAATTTTTTGTGCGGCATTTCAGAGTTCTAAAGAAAATATGTTCAGTACTTCCTAACAAAAACTAAACAAACAATACACCATAAGTTTTTTAATTCCAGTATGTTATAGCTTTTAATCAACTAATTTATTTAAGGAGAATATTGAGGAAATTTCTACGGCTTTTTGTGCAGTAATCCATTTACTTTTTGTATTTTTTAAAACAGGAAGCTTATTCATATTGCACAAAATACAAGCACAATAAATATCTTCACTATTGCTTCTATTTTATTTATTCTTGCTAATTGTTCCAAGTAGAAGATTTTTGTACATTATGTATTATAATTTTCCTCCATTTTTCCTTATTTGTTTTAGTCTAAAAGGTATCATAACTCAGTAATATTAAAGAACTTATGCACAGTCGATCCTAATCGGCTTCAAGGAACTACGGATTATTTCATTAAATTCCCCTCCGGTGGAGGGGTGGCAGACGGCGCAGCCGACTGACGGGGTGGTTGATGGAAGTTAAAAGTTAAAAACGAAAAGTGAAAAATTTCGCCCCGTGCGGGGTTTGATTGTTTTCTCGCGCGGCGCTTTCCGCCGGTTACGCATGATTCCGCCGCTGCGCGTAAGGAAATATTCCCCCAAATCCATCGGAGAAAATGAGGATTGCAAGAAAAGATGCGGGCGTTCGAGACGCCCAGAACTTTTAACTTTCACGTATGGCGCAGCAATGCTGGAATCCGGTTTTTGAAACCTCCTCTTTTCATAGACGTCGTTTTGTTTTATGATAATAACTCGTTAAAAATAATCCTACTTTGGAGCGCTAACATGACGGATTCTGAATCAAAAACAGAACAAACGCCGGAAAAACGGGGATTTTTTCAATTACCGGACGGGCTGGAAAGCGCGCCGGGCGATTATTCGGCGGCGTTTGACCGCCATGTCGCCACGCCGGACGACGAAACGATTCCCGACGCGGCGCGCGGCGCGGACGCCGTGCTTGCGTTGTGCAAAAAAGCGATCGATAAAGTGCGCGAATTTCCGCATCGCCCCGGCGTCTATCTGATGAAAGACGCCGCCGACCGAGTCATTTATATCGGTAAAGCCAAAAATCTGCGAAACCGCGCCGGCAGTTATTTTTATAAAACGGCGGTTTATGATCCCCGCACGGAAAATCTTGTGCGGGAAATCCGCGATATTGCTTGTATCGAAACCGAAAGCGAAGTCGATGCGATTCTCATGGAAGCGCGGCTCGTGAAAGACGTCCGCCCGAAATACAACCGCGATCTGAAAGACAGCAAAACGTTTCCCTATCTGCAAATCACAATACGCGAACCGTACCCGCGTATCGAAATCACCCGCGAACCGAAATCGCGGGGCGTCAAATTGATCGGTCCGTTTCCGAGCGCGTCGTCGCTTCGCGGAGCCGTTCAAGCGCTGCAAAAAATTTTCCGTTTCCGCACTTGCACCTTGCAGATTCGCGGCGACGACAAGCGGTGGCAATGGTTTCGTCCTTGTCTTTTGGGACATATCAATCAATGCAGCGCGCCGTGTAATTTTAGTATCGACAAACAAGAGTACCGCAAAAACGTGATGCGGCTGATTCGTTTTTTGGAAGGAAACAAAAAGCCGCTGCTTCGCGATATGCAGCGGGAAATGCTTGCCGCGTCGGAAGAATTGCGTTACGAACACGCGGCAGACCTGCGCGATCAAATCCGGTTGATCGAAACAATCGATCAACGCGGCGATCTCGAAACGCATGTTCAGCCGGAGGTTTTTCAAATCGATCCGCGACGCGGCGTGATTGGATTGCAACGTTTGTTCAAACTCTCCGAACCGCCAAGAACAATCGAAGGCGTGGACGTCGCTCACATCAGCGGAAAAGATATGGTTGCAAGTTTCGTGCATTTCATCGACGGTTTGCCGTTTAAGCCGGGTTATCGGCGGTATAAGATTCGCACGGTTCAGGGAGTCGATGATTTTGCGGCAATTGCCGAAGTGGTTGCGCGGCGATTTTCTCACGCAAATTCTCACGACAATCCGCCGCCGGATATTCTTCTTATCGACGGCGGAAAGGGACAACTTCACGCGGCGGAGGCGGCGCTCGAACATGCGAAAATGCGTCCGCGAATGATTTTGTCGCTGGCGAAAAAAGAAGAAGAGATTTTTATCGCGAAGGAATCGGAACCGATTCGGCTTTCCCGCCGATCATTCGCGCTCCGATTACTCCAATACGTTCGCGACGAAGCGCACCGTTTCGCGCAGCATTATCATCATTTGCTGCGTAAAAAATCGACGTTTGAGTGAACGCCGATTTCGCGTTTTTTATTTTGCCGGCAGCGCTCTTTCCGCAAGTTTATTGACCGCGTCGGAAAGCCGACGTATTTTGGTTTGAGAGAGAAAGTCCGGCGCCGCCTGCGATTCTGAAATCTCTTGGATCAAATCGGCAATCTCTTTCGCAAGTTTTGTCGTCGTAATTTCCTCGACGCTTTTTACCGGCAGACGTTTCAAATTCTTTTTCGGGTCGGCAAGCGCCGTTTTCAGATTTTCGTCTTTCGGATCGATCAACAACTTATTGACTTTTTCCAATTGACTTGCCAATCCCGTAATTTTCAGCTTGTTGTTTTGATATTCGTCTGCGTCGTATTTCGCAATTTGACCGGCAAAATCCAGAAACGCCGTCAGATGTTTTCGATAATCATTCAGAACGGCGGCTTCGTCCGTATTTGTAAACCGCGTCAAAACGTCCTTCTCCAATTCGACCTTTTGCGCCAATTCGACAAGCTGACGTTCTTTGGACGTTTTTCCGATATTCGTGCCGTAACCGATAACGATTGTCGAGAAAATCAGCGTCAGCAGCGTTATGCCGAGAATCGTTTTCGTGAATTTGCTGGAACCTTTCCATTCGCCGAGAGCCAATCCCCAAAGCGAACTGAAAATCATGATACTTGCCATGTGAAGGGGCCAACTTGAGAAATTGAAAATTCCCATCTGCGTTTCGCCAAGCGAATAAAAGAAAAATTGCAAATACCATGTCGTTCCGGCAACCGCACAAAAGATATAATTTGCGAGCATCGGCACGCGAAATGAACGGTCGGACGCTTTGGCGTCAGTTTCGGAAATAACTTTGCCGTCATCGGTGAGTTTCTTTGCGAGAAATTGTCCACCGGTTTTATTTTTCGCAATCAAGAACATGCACCAAAGGAAATTCGTCGTAAAACCGCCCGCAAGAATAATACATAAACGCGGCAACTGCGACCAAATGACCGGCGTTCCCTGAAGGACGGAAAGGTCGGCAATCGGCATTGAAGCGTTCATGCCGTAAGACATTCCCGCGCTCATAATACCGGAAAACGTGGCGACCAGCAATCCTTTGACAAAACTGAACTCTTTAATCGCCGCTTTTTTCGCTTCTTCCGACATCTCGCGTTCTTTCGACGTTCCGGCGACGGCGGCGATAATAATTCCCAAAACGCAAACGCCGAGTCCCAGAAGAACGACGATACCGTTGTCCGTTCCGAGAATTTCCGATTGAAACGTCCCCGCGAAAATCGGCGGCATAATCGTTCCGAACACCGTACAATAGCTGAGCGCGATTGCCATACCGAGCGACATACCGAGATAACGCATTGTCAAACCAAACGTCAAACCGCCTGCTCCCCACATCATTCCGAACAGAAAGCCGAGCAAAACGGCGCGTGGTTCGTATCGAAACGCTTCCAGCAACACAGGAATCAGATTTTTCGTGCAGAAAAATCCCGCCGCCCAAGGCGCGACAATCCAACTAAAAACGCCTGCGGCAAGCCAATAAACTTCCCACGACCATTTCTTCACGCCGCGAAACGGAACGTAAAAACTCCCGGAGGCAAGACCTCCCAACCAGTGAAAAAGTACGCCAAGTAACGGATTCATCGTTCTATTGCTCCTGTTTGTTGTTTGATTCAATATTGTTTTTTCGCCCAAAACAACGTTTTTGAGATTCGACATTTTAATACATTCCGTTTTAGAAAACAAGAAAAGGAGGGGATTTCTCAAAACTTATTTTTTAGACAAGATATAAAAAGTCCTTTTTCTGCCATTTTGGCAGGTTTAGGAAACGCCGCGTGCTTTCCTCGAAGCTCGCCGCCGAGTAGGGCGTCGCAGACGGACACGGAAATGGGATTGATTGGCAGACAGGAACAGAACGAAGCGACCGCGTCAAAGAATCGTTAGTCATTCTCCGAAAATCTTGAATACTCCGACAAAAGATGATACAATGAAGGAAAAATGGAGTTGCGGAACAGAAACAGAACAAAATAGGAGACAATGGGATTCTTTTGAGACAGAGAAACGACAAAAAAATTGCTTTTCGGACGCCGTCTCAAATAAAAAGCGAACTCCAAACAAAAATCATTGGCGCGTTTCAAAGACAACCCAAGACAAAATCAAATCGACTATTTTAGCCCTTTCATTTAATAACTGTACTTTCCAAAAACTTTAAGCCGAAATTTCCGTGTTTTTTATCTATTTTAGTAATTTTGAACACCTTCGATGGGTGCGCAAAAGTGCATTTAATTCAAATATATTAAAAAAACCTTGAAAATATCGAATATTT
>JAISZO010000245.1 GCA_031269105.1 Planctomycetaceae bacterium
AAATATTCGATATTTTCAAGGTTTTTTTAATATATTTGAATTAAATGCACTTTTGCGCACCCATCGAAGGTGTTCAAAATTACTAAAATAGATAAAAAACACGGAAATTTCGGCTTAAAATTTTTGGAAAGTACAGATTTAAATACTTGCGTTAAATTTCACCTAAATTTCACCTAAATTCATTTAACGATTTCCCAGTTTCTGCTTTCTGTGCATTTAATTTTATTCTGTTGTCTTAACTTTGTTAATAAATTTTCAACTTTTTTCTTTTTTTGTTCTTCCGATAATACCGCCGATAATTTCGGGATAATCAATTTATCAATAACGCTCCGTTTTACTTTTCCCTGCAATTTTATGTAATTGTAAATCATATCCTTAAAATACTCGTCGTCAAAACTTTTATTACTTACATATTCCGCCATCAAATTTTCGTCTTCTGTCGGTTTGACGACTTTGTATGAAAGATAAATATTACTTTTTCTTCCTTCAATAAATTTTTTCTTCCTGATATATTTGATTTCATCTTCGGAAATCGGTATTTGTTTTTGTACTTTATCAAGCGTAAGAACGTCATCCAATGGTAATTTTGGATTTTTCGCTAAAATCCGGGCAAAATCTTCATTGATAATTCTTCCGGTAATGGTATTTTTTACTTTTCCATCGCTGAAATCATAATCAGGCATAGGAAAGAAACGTTGTCTCTGAAAATTAAACATTTTGCAAATGCCTCCTCCCTGCGTTTCAATCATTCCCAAATTTCGCATCGCTTCCACCAAAAAAGGATTTCGGTAAATTTCTTCAGGAGCGTCTTTCAAAACAACGTTTTCGACAGAACCGGGTAAAAAAATTCCATAGTTAGTAAAGATCAAATGATCGTCTTCAAATTCTACAACATTAATTCTGGCTTTTTTCGTATAATCCTGATGCGCAATCGCATTATTTAACGACTCGCGAATAACAAACGGATCGTAACGCAATACTTCATCGGGAAATAATGTTCCTTCTTGTAAATATCTGTATTTCAAATTTCTGATTTTTTTATAAACCTCGTCCACCGCCAGAATAAGCGGAATAGAAAAGATTTCAAAATCCTTATCTTGATTCGTAAGAGTTTTCAGATTCCAGCGGATTTTTATCGCAGAATCTAAATAATGTTCCTGTTCTTCTTTGCCTAAAAGAAGAAAACAAGCGCGAGTAATTTTGCCGTGAATTGTTAATTTTGCTTTATTGAGAAATTTGGCGTCGTTCCAATTTTGTATCTCATCGGCAAATTTAGGATTTCGTTTGACAAATTCGATACGAGCTTTTGCAATCGCTTGTTCGTCCAAATCGGCGATTACGGCTTGAGAAATAATTTCTTTTGACCAATCGCAAGTATTCGATTGATAGCGAATGCGTTCAATTTTTTCAATATTCAACGGCGCCAACGATTCGCCGTCGCGTCCGTAATACTGACCTTCAAACGCTATCGGTATGCCTTTGAGAGCGGGAGGTATTTGAAACATTATCACGCGACCTTCGGGTAAAGGTAGATCAAAAATTTCTATAAAAGTAATACGGTTTGTTACTTTGTCGGCAATTTCTTTTTTCAACTTATCAAGGTCTTTACGATTTTGGCGGTAGTTAGTTCCGACAATTTTACGACGTTTATCTTCAACGCCAAATATTAACCAGGCAAACGGCTTGTTTTGAAGATTCGCTTCGTTACTTAATGCAGGAAAGTATTTTCCCAATTTTGAAAAATCAAAATTATTTTTTGCTTCCTTAAATTCAATAACTTCATTTTCAGGATTTTCCCGCAAACGTTCAAAAATAGTGTTTATTTCCGTATTATTCATTTTTTCTTCTCCTCTTTCTTTTTTATCATCGCTATCGGCATGCGGCTGTTTATCGCTCCTGTAATATGTTTCTACTACTCATACTTGAGATTTCGGTTTTTGTTTTTATTGTTTTGAACGCGGACGTCACGAAATAACGCGGAACTTCAGTTGTTTTTCTGTGTATTCTGTGCGTTCCGTATTCAGAAAACCGAATTTTCAAGTGTGATAAGTATCTCTATGCATTCGCGACGTTCCTCCGATATGCTACTGCTAATTCTTGTTTTTTAGCGCCTTTTTCTCGTCGCTTTTAAGTTTTCGTTCCACCTTTTTTATATCTTCGGCGGGAGGTAACTGTTCGGGAACAATGCCTCGTTCCAATAACATTTTCCTTACGGCTAAATTATTATCTACATGTTCACTCTCTATTGGTTTTACCCCTTGCAAATCCTTTGCCTGTACGTTTACAGACGTCATTTCTGCTGCCAAATCTTTTGCCTTGATGCTAATAGTCGGCAGAAAATCAGCGACAGGTCTATTGTCCGGAGCGCCCAGCTTTCGTTTGAGCATGGCGGTACTTAAACGGAATAAAGCTTGATCTCCTTTGGAACGAATTACCGCAAAATCTTTGTCGTTGACTCCGCGTTCATATAAAACGCCGGACAGAATTTTTTCCGTCTCAATCAATTTCGCACGGGCTTTCACCCGTTCATAATCCAATATCCGTTGTTCAATGAGTTCGGCACGCCGTGTTTGTACGGCAAAATAACTCTGGGCAAATGCAATTTGTTCTTTTCGGCTATCGCCGTTTTGCGCAATAAGATAACAAGCGTAACGGGTTAAAAGAACGTCGTCAATTTCTTTCTCGGCGCCGGAACCAATTCTCACCATTTTCCTGACGTCAGGAAAATGGTGAGAAACCTCTAAACCAGCATTCTGGCACGATTTTTTCGCCTTATCAATCACTTTAGCAAAATTTTCCCACTTGGAATATCCCAGCAACTGTTGCAATTCTCTAGCGCTCCAACATTCCACGCCTTCCACTTCGGCGGAAGCGTTTTCAAACTGCTCAAATAACGCTTTAATTTCTTCTGATTTCATGTTCGATTCTTTCTTCTTAGCGTAACGCCTTGTACGCCTGCGTTCCCGAATAATCAAATTCGCACGCCTGACCAATCATAATCGGTCCGGCTCCTATAATAATACATATCTTTTTGACGTCTGTACGTTTTGGCATGAGGTAAGGTAAAAAAGTAAAAAGTAAAAGTTTTTTGTGTAGTGATATATACACCTGACAGATGATTATTTATTATTAAAATAATCTCTTTTGTTGCTCATCATGTGAATCATTGTCTTTATCTTTTAAGTTTATTTTTTTGTGAATTGTTTTCCATACTTTTGTAACTTTATATTCTTTGGGATCAATAATATATTCTCCAGTAGAAATATCTAAATTACTTATTGTCAAAATATCAACATCTAATTTGTCGCCCGCTCCAAAACGAACAAGCGTACTTGCAACTTTTTCTATAAAATCTTTATCGATAATCGTTACTTTAATTTGCTGTTCTTGGAAAACAACAGTCCATTTTGCTTTTCCACTTAATACCGGAGTATGTATTGTTACTTCGTGTCTCTCATTTTTTTCTTTTCTATCTTTATTATTTTCTTGTTTAGTGTGATCAGGTTTAATTTCAAAATATTGAAAATCATCTTTAGGGATTTGTATTAATTTTTCTTTTTCTTTTGAAAAAGTAACCTCTTTAACCGACGTATCTTTATTCGTTTCTTGGAATGCTTCATCAAATTTTTCATTTACATAACTGTTATTAATTATATTAACAGTTTTAACATTATTAATATTAATTGTTTGTTCATTTATTTTATATGTTCCATCTGCTTGTTTTTCTGGTAATGGTTTGCCTTTCAACCATTTTTTTACAGATAGATAGTCTTTACAAATTGATAAAAGAGCCGAAATTTTAGGAGCATTTTCAAATAAAAGAGGAACATTTTCAAATAAAAGCAATCCATAAATTGATAATAGGACTTTTAAACTGCCGGGCGCTACCGCATGAACTTTTACACAAATGTCGTCACGATTTTGTTCACCATTTATTTCAGCATTAGCTTCATATATTAAACGAGTAATCGCCTGAATCATTGCGGCTACAGCTTCTGCTTTTACATTATGTTCTTCTGTTCCAAAATCAATAGTCAGTATTTCTGAATTTTTCTCTTGCATTGATCGATAATTGTAAAATAAACATCTTCATTATTCCATTTTGTTTTTCTTCCTGAATTACAATAAGTTTTGTTTCGAAGAAACAAAACATCCTAAATCTCCTTCAAAATTTTACTTTCGGCAATGATTCCACGATTTCCACCGTTTGAACGCTGATATTGACGACGCTTAATAACAAATTGAGAATATATTTTGGTTCATTCTGTTCGCGCGACCAATCGTTTGGGTCGTTTTTAATGCCGCTTTCTTTGTGTGTTGTGATTTGGTAACGTTCCATAATCCATTCGATGGCGGATTTGCCGTTGACGACATATTGATACGCTTTTTCAGGAATATTGACAATGGTAATTTGACTGTTGTAAATGATTTTGGATTTGTCGGTTTTGGACGGAAACCGCATTTTTTCTACGCGGTAATTCAGGTATTCCAATTCGTTTTGGTTGACTTGTTTGAGCGCATCGATGGCGCTTAACGGATTGTACAATGTGATAACATTGGAATATGACGGAACCGTTTCATAATTCAGATGCAGATCCGCTAATTTGCGTCCCGCTTTGCTGAACGCCCAGAAATCACGGACGTCTTCTATCAACGGCAGACGCGGCAGCATCTTTTTTAAATCGGCGGCAAACGTTTCGCGGTACTCTTTGTTATGCAGAAATCCATAGACATAATAGAAAATGTCTTCTTTGGTTACATTCTTACCGTATTGGGTTTGGCAACGTTTCAAAATAAAATCGCTCGCCGCATCGCGACGGATATAATCATCATCGGTTTTCGCGTCAAATAATCCTTTTTGCCGCGTTTTGTTTTCTTCGTAATAATAAAGTGGAAAACATTGAGTATGGTGTACCAATTCCAAGTCAGGAATACAATTTACAATCATAGGAGACATTCTTTCTCCTGCATCTGCTTGTACGCAAATGATTAAATTTTTATAAAATTCTGTCGGGAAAAATTGCTCAAATTGTCCTCTCCTATGAATAAAATGTTCGCCGTAATAGAAATTCATTGAAACAAACGGACGATAAATTGCTTTGAAAATTCTGTCTTTCGCAAATTTTACAAAAATTCCTCTTTGAACTTTTGGTATCAAACTACTACTCCAAGCAATTTTTTTTGTATCCGTATCAACAAAATCTTCAACTTTTATTTCCGTATTCTGTTTGATTATTCCCTTAAAATCTTTAACTTGCGAATTATAAAAATCAATTGTAAATTTCATGTTGTTCAAAATCTTTTCCTTTGAAAAATTCCAAACCCAAGCATCTCGACTTGTTCCAACTCCATTTGAATAAACAACAAAGAAAGAATTTGATTTTACATCGAACTTGTCTTTTGGTTCAAGCGAAATAAACGTCGAAAAGACGTCGTTGCGTTGGTTAATCCAATCGCCATGTTCGTTAGGCGCGAGGGTTTGTAATTCCATATTTGTAATGGAACGAAACTTTTTAATGATTTCCAATTTTTTCTCGCGAGAGAGATAATCGCCAATATCATGGTAATGAATGACAGATGTTTGAGAACTGTTTTTGCGTCTTACCAAAATCGTAATCGCTATTGGTGTGCGGCTGCCAAGCCCGAAAACATTACCAGCTTCTTTGCGTCTTAATTCTCCTTGAGTTCTACAATTACCACGCAAATTGAAAATATAAATTGACGAAAATTCTTGTTCCAGACATTTGCGGAAACCATCTTGGCTGTTGCCGTCGAGCCATGCGCCATTACTGACAAATGCAATGATTCCGTCATTATTTCCTAATCGGTCGGTACTCCAACGAAACGCTTTGATATAACTGTCGTATAAAGCGTTTTTATTGGTTGCGTTTCCTGCGGCGGCGTAAGTTTCCGCAATACGTTGATTCAATTTCGGATATTCCTGATTTTGCGCGTTATCGTTGGCGGATTTTTGACCAACCGAATACGGCGGATTTCCCATGATAATCGTTATCGGCGTTTTTTTCTGACGCTGAACGCGTTTGGAATTTTTCGGAAACATATCAGAAAAAAGTTTCTCGCCGTCATCGGTTTCTCCGAGTTGGAATGTATCGGTAAGGCAAATGCCTTCAAAGGGCGTGTATTGTTTGGGCGTATTCAATACAACCGTACTATCGGTTCGTTCAATCACATCGTGATACGCATTTTCGATATTCATAGCGGCGATATAATACGCAAGCAAGACAATTTCATTGGCGAAAATTTCGCGTTCGTATTTGCGTTTCAGATTCTTTTTGTCAATCAATCCGCTTTGAATCAATCGCGTAATAAATGTGCCTGTTCCGGTGAACGGGTCGAGAATATTGACGTTGACGTCGGCAAGAGAACGGTTGAACTCTTTTTTCAAAATATCGTTGACCGAATGAATAATAAAATCCACCACTTCCACCGGCGTATAAACAATACCGAGTTTTTCCGCCATTTTCGGAAACGCGGTCTTGAAAAATTTGTCGTACAGTTCAATGATAATACGCTGTTTACCTTCGGCGTTGTCAATGCCGGACGCTCGTTTTTTCACCGATTCATAAAATTTTTGCAGCGTTTCCGTATCCTTTTCTAACGTTTGTTCTTCCAGTAAGTCCAACATTTTTTGCATCGCTTTACTGACAGGATTGTTTTGAACAAACGAATAACCTTCAAACAGCGAGTCGAAAACCGGCTTGGTGATGATGTGTTGCGAAAGCGTTTCAATTGCGTCCTGCTGCGCGATACTCGGATTGATATTTTTATGCAGTCCTTCCAGAAAATTTTCAAACGCTTCGCGATGCTTGCCGCGACTGCCGACAAGTTTTGCGATTCTTTCGATTTGCCGCTGCGCGATTTCAGCGACTGATTTTGCCCATTGTTCCCAATAGCGACGGTCGCCGACTTTTTGAACCATGCGGGCAAAGATGACATTCTGCAATTGTTCAAATTGAATCATCAGTTGTCGGCTGATTTCGGTTGCCGCTTTACTTGCGTCGGATGTTTTGCCGGTTCCAATAATTGGCGTTCCATCGTCGTCAAATTTTGTATCCGGCGTTCCGACAAGAATTTGCTGCGGACGTTTTTTATTGAGTTCGATTTTATTAACCGTTGCGTTAAAACGATCGTCATGCGCACGAAGCGCGTTCAATACTGTCCAGACAACCTTATAACGCTCGTTGTCGTCAAGCGCTTTGTCCGCTTCCACATTGAACGGAACGACCACCGGAATAATAATGTAACCGTATTTTTTTCCGGGCGATTTCCGCATGACGCGTCCGACCGATTGCACAACGTCAACTTGCGAATTTCTGGCGGAAAGAAACATCACCGCGTCAAGCGACGGCACGTCAACGCCTTCGCTCAAACAGCGCACATTGGTCAAAATACGGCATTCGCCGTTATATTCGCCGTCATTTAGCGGCGCTTTCAACCATGCGAGAAGCTCGTCGCGTTTCGGCGCAGACATTGTGCCGTCAATATGCTCGGACGCAATCGAAACCATGGACGATTTCTTTTTTGTGGGAAGAGCGTTAATATAAACGTCCGTCGCCGTATTGAAAGCGGTTGTGATTTTTTTCGAGATTTTAATGCTTTGACAAAACGCTAGCGCACGGCGCATCGGTTCGGGATCGGTTGATTTGACTATCCCTTCATCTCCTAATAGCTGTTTGGAAAGGGCGTTGACACAGCCGATGAGTTTAGAAGCGTCGTCAGAGTTGATTTCATTTTCACCATTGGCAATCATTTCCTGCACGGCGGGCGGAACATCGCTGTCGTTCAGCGTGAGAATCAACACTTTATAATCGGTCAGTAAATCTTTTTCCACCGCCTCGCCGAAACCAATTCGGTAAATTTCCCCGCCGTAAAGTTTTTCGTCGTCCATCGAACAAAGAACGGCTTCCGCCTGCGCCGCTTTACTTTTGCTGTCATCGTTGTAAAGACGCGGCGTAGCGGTCATATACAAACGTTTTTTCGCGCGGATAAAATTGTTATCGTGAATTTTCACGAACGCCGATTCATCTTCGCCCGCCAAAGTCGCTCCGGTTGTCCGATGCGCTTCATCACAAATCACAAGGTCAAATTCTCCGAAACCGTTTTTTTTCAGTTCCTTTTGGGCTTTCGCAATAACTTCCAGCGATTGATATGTAGAAAAAAAGACGGTCATTCCCGTTTTTTTATGCGACTGAATCTGTTGAAACTGCCGCAAAATTTCTTTCGGATTCGTAGAAGCCGGCAATGCCAAATCAATAACGCTAAAGTTGTCGTTGTCTTCGCTTTTGGTTTTTTTCCGCGAAATTTCAGGATCAGAACAAATACAAACAGCATGAATCGGCTCTTCCGCGTCGGCAGTCCATTCCCGTAGCGTTTGTCCTAACAGAGCGATAGACGGCACGAGAAATAAAATCAATCCCTTACCGTCCGTTTCATTTTCAGCAATGCGCAAAGAGTTGAAAGTTTTTCCCGTTCCGCAAGCCATGATGATTTTTCCTCTGTCGGCAGTTTTGAAATATTCATGGACTTTATCCATCGCTTCTTTTTGGTGCGGACGCAATGATTTTTTTGCGTTACGGGCGGCTTCGCCGTGAATCCCTTTTTCTAACTTTGCCCAGTCAACAGGAGATTGTTGTAAATCGTAAAGATTGATTCGTGTTACCGGAGGACTTTGGTTGCGAATCGCTTCTTCGGCGTTTGTTCCCCATTTGTTCGTTGTGGAAATCCAAAGACGATGCGCAAATTTTACGGTTTTCAATTCTTCATCATGAAAAGTTCTACCGGATGTTGCCAAAAAAGAATCAACCGCCGGTTTATCAATGTAAGAATCTTCTTGAAAACATTTGCATTGAACCGCCCAATAATCGCCTTCTGTTGTTAACGCTACCAAATCAATTCCCGTATCGTTTCCGCCAAGATCGTCCCGTCCGAAAAATTCATTCCATAGCCAAACGTTTTGAAATTTGTCGGCAAATTGCGGATCAGTAAGTAAATAAAGCTGCATCAAACGTTCAAAACGGTTTCCTTTGTCCCGCTCGGAAAATGAAAACTTCCGGTATTTTTCAAGTAACGTATTAAAATCCATCGTCATTTTAAGGATTGTTTTATCTCTACATTGAAAGAAAATATGTACAGGTAAGTTAAAAGGTTCTGGTTTGGCTGGCTGTTCCGCGAAAATTTGTCCGATAAAACCTTTTCATTATATCAGAAAGAATAAGTTTGACCACTGGACGAAAAGAAAGAACTATTATAGATAAAATTTACCACGACTCGTAAAATACAGATGAATTGTGAATCATGGGGTTACAAAACTCGATTTTGCGTGCATTACAACTGATAACGTTCTTTCCGTAGCACCGCCGCGACATATTCCGGCGTGATCGGTTCGATGTACGTCCGGTTCGCGGTTTCCGGGTCGGTCATAATCGTTGCGGGATTCGAGTTGATTAATACCACCTCGTATCCTTCTTCACGCAACGCTTTACACGCCTGCGTCCCCGAATAATCAAATTCACACGCCTGACCAATCACAATCGGTCCGGCTCCGATGATACATATCTTTTTAATATCTGTGCGTTTCGGCATGAGGAAGGGGAAAAGGTTAAAGTTGTTTTGCTTGCGAAAATATTTAATGGCAACCCGCGAGCGTAAGCGATGGGGGCAATGTTATTTGTTTTTTAATGGTACAGTCGCTTCTATTCGGTTTTTTAATTTTTCTGATAAATCATTTTCGTTTTCATAAACAATGTGATTGTATTGTCGCGTATCAAAATGAGGACCATTTTTATCAAATTCTTGTTTACCATACAAATGAATAACAGGAAGTCCAAAACCTAACGCAAATCCTGCTTCAAAGTAAACTCCGCCTCTATTTCCTGTATAATCAGCAATTAGAATACGGCTTTTTCTTATTTCAGCAAGGATTTGGTCATCAATTTTGTCATTATGTTCTTTACGGTCAATTCTTAAAGCTTTGTATCCGGTTTCTTTACAAACTTCTTCTATAGTATCATAAAATTTGGTTCTATCGGAATTAAACCACATAGCAACAAACGCTTGGTTGATATTACCCGCAGGTTGTTTTTTCAGTTCGCGTAAATGTTCCCAACCTTTGGGAATTATCCAAAACGCTTTATTATTTAAATCTTGATCAATCCATCCCTGATTTTCCAATAACAGTAATGTTTGAGCAGTTTCTTCCGGATTATTTGCAAATAGCAATAGTCGAATTTTATTATCATTTGCAATTTTTTCTAATACTTCTGGAGGGGGGATAACATTATTATGATGTTGTTCAGGTATTCGATATAGATAAATTTTAGTGTACGGTGAAGGAAAAAGAAATGAAAGATTTTCCAATGCACGATCAAACATTTCAAGAGGATGTTCATGATATATCTTTAAAAAGTTTCTATTTCAAAATGCTGTAGTACCATGCCAGAAACTTTTATATCAGGAATATCATTTGCATGAACATGAAAAAGTACTCCTGTCAATCCCCGTATATGACGTTCTGCCAACAGATGAGAAACTTTTATTTTTACTCTGGCATCAAGATTTGCTTCTACTATTATATTATCTATTCCATAAACTCCACAAGATTGACATTGAAAAAAATTCCCTAAAAATGGGTATTCTTTAAATTCAGAAATAATATTAAAATTATCTGGAGGTAGATTGTCGGCAGTTTATTCCACAAAACATACACGTTTTTTCAATAGTATGACATTTTAAAAAATACTAAAAGAGATAAAAATGGTTTTATAATATCCCAGTTGCCTTTTCGTATAAATTGGGAAAGAAATTTTGTCGTAATCTGAATTTGGTACCATGATTATGCCCTGTTCTTGCATCAAAATCAACAAGGATATTTCCATTTTCAAGTTCTTGTAAAAAACCGTCAAAAGAAAATTTTTGCAACATTGTAACTTTGCTGTATTTATAAAATTCTTTCCCATTTTCTTTTTTGACTTCGGCCTGCACATAAAAGCAATTCAACAATTTTGTTCCTGCTTTGCTTGCAAGGTCATCAAAACCCCAATATGGCTGTGGATTTAGTTCAGATAATCCAATTCGTTTTTTAACTTGTTCTATCCAATCGCTATGATTTTCAGAAATACTTGTGTAATCAAAAGATACTGAAACTTTGCGATTTTCGCGATCTATTTTTATCATAAAACCTCTGTCGGTTGCTGAATTTCCGTGAATGGTTTGGCGAAAACTCATTTCATTTTCAGGGTATTTTTTGTTTGCTTCTTCATGTTGCCAACCATAATTCAGCAACAAAACTTGCGGAACAAATTTTACAGCTCGTGGCGACGGTTCAATGTGAAATAATGTTGTAAGCGACGAAGTATTTAGTCGTTGTGCTTTCAATTCCCATTCAGCAGCATTTGGAATCGGTAGGTTGTTTTCCTCAATACCTAACAAATCTTCGAGCGTGTTCCCAACACCACCCGCGTTGCCTTTGCGAGCGTTTTCAATCCACCCTTGCTTTGCAATTTTGTGGAACTCTTTTATGAGATTTTCTTTTGTATATAATTTCATTTTAATCGAATAATTTTGGGATATGGATTTTTAACAACTCGCTTTGTATTTTGTTTTTAACGATTCGTTTTTCCGCCATTTCGCAATAATCAGGAGAAAGTTCAATGCCAATATAATTTCTTTTCAAACCCATTGCAACGATTGCTGTTGTTCCGCTACCCATAAAAGGGTCTAAAATAATTTGGGCATTCGTTGAGCTGATAATTCTATCAATGAGAGCAACAGGAAACGGTGCGGGGTGTCCATTTTTCATTTCCTGTGTAAATTCCCAAACATCGCCAACGCCGTTTGATTTCGGAGTAAGTTTGAAATTTGGTTTTGTAATCAAGTAAATGACTTCGTAAGTTGGTAGAAAGTAACCGGGATTAAAATTTATTCCACCTTTTCGCCGCCAAATTATAATTTGTCTAACAGGAAATCCGCTTACAATATCGTGTCTGTCCTGTAAAAGTCCGTCTTGAACACGCCATTTATGATTATAAAAGATAGCGCCGTCGTCTTTTATCAAACGAAACATTTCTGTCAAACAATCACGTTGCCATTTAACATATTTTTCGTGCGGCATATTATCATCATAGTGGCTATACCCGTTTTGTAATGCAGCGCTTGCCCATTTACCGCTTGTGGTACAAGGTTTCATTCCGTTGCCTGTCGAATTTTTGAGATTGTAGGGCGGAGAAGTAACGACCAAATCAACGGAATTGTCGGGCATTCCTTTCATTGTTGTCAAACAATCGGCACAAATAATTTTGTTGAGGTATTGTTTTTCAAAAGTCATAATTCAAAAATTAATTTCACACAAAATAAATTTAGTTTCTATTGGTAAATTCAGATATGGTTTTCTTAATAAAACCTTTTCATTATATCAGAAAGAACAATCTCGCCCACCGTCCCGCGCGGAAATTGTTAAAACGAAAGCGATTTACGCAATAAAAGACAAACCGTGATAGTTTTATTTTTGCGGCGCTTTTCGGATCGTTTGCCGGACGGCGCTTTTGAGTTATAATGCTAAATTTGCGTTAAGAATAATTTTTTATGATAGGAATGCTTCCTTTTATGCTCGCCCCTCTTGACGACACGATTACGGCACAAGCGTCGGCGCGCGGCGGCGCGATACGCGGTATTGTGCGGATTTCCGGTTCTCATTCCGTTTCGGCGTTAGAACGTTTGTTTCGCGTTCCGACGCCTTCCGATTCGGTTGCCGGACGTATCAACGATAAAACGATTCCGGTTTATCGTCCGTTTATTGCGGGAGATCAACCGCAAATTATCGACGGCGAACTCGTTCTCTGGAGCGAGGAATTGCCGGTTCCCTGTTCGCTTTATTATTGGTCGGAAGGACGCGGTTTTACGGGGCAGACGTCGGCGGAACTGCATACGATTGGTTCGCAGCCGATTCTCGACGCGATTGTGCGAAAACTTTGCGAAATGGGAAAATGCCGGCTTGCCGGTCCCGGCGAATTTACGTTGCGGGCGTTTCTTTCCGGTCGAATTGATTTGCCGCAGGCGGAAGCGGTTCTCGGCGTCATCGATTCGCAAAATCGTCGGCAACTCGACGCCGCATTGCGTCAGCTTGCCGGAGGCGTTGGTCGTCCGCTCGCCGATTTGCGGGAACGTTTGATGGAAATGTTATGTCGGCTGGAAGCGGAATTTGATTTTGCGGAAGAAGAAATCGAATTTCTCAATCGCGACGAATTGCGGCGGGAACTGGACGCGGCGTTGCAACTTGCGGAACAAACGCGACGGCAAATGCACGAAAGATCGTCCACATCGGAACCGCCCAAAGTCGTATTGGCGGGACTTCCCAACGCCGGAAAAAGTATGCTTTTCAACACATTGACAACGCAATTAGAACAAACGGCAAATAAAGTTTCATCAACGCCGCAACATGCCGCCGGTCGCGTTTCGGCAATTGTTTCTCCGGTTCCGGGAACGACGCGCGATTATCTCGAAGCGAAAATTTCATGGAATGAAAACGCTTTTTTACTGCTCGACACGGCGGGAATCGAACGGGAAGAAACAATTCACGAAAACGATCAACCGCGTCGATTGGCTCAAACGTTCGCCCGCAACGCGATAGAACAAGCGGACATTTTGTTATTGTGCGTTGAATGCGGTCGGGCATTGCTCGAATCGGAAAACGCTTTTTTGGAGGAAAATCGTTCCCACGTCATGTTGATAAGAACAAAATCCGATCAACTGAAAAATATGGAAAACGTTTCAACAGAACAAATTCCAATGATTTTCACATCGGCAAAATCCGGCGACGGTTTACCGCAACTGCTCAACGCTGTCGTTCAACGTTTGCAAAGCGAAAATGTTTACGGCGAAGTTATTCCGGCAACCGCGTTGCGATGCCGCGAGTCGTTGCAACACGCGGCGGAATCGTTGCGAAACGCTTTGGAACTTGTGGAATCGAAACAAGAAGAAACGTTTGTCGCGGCAGAAATCCGTATCGCGTTGGAACGTCTCGGCGAAATCGTCGGCGCCGTTCACAACGACGAAGTATTAGACCGCATTTTCAGCCGATTTTGTATTGGGAAATAAATTTATTACAAAACGAAGAACCGCGAAAATTTACACGTAAAAACGCTTTGCAATAAGTCTCTCAAAATTACTGTTCGATTTCTTTATCTTCCGATTGCGAATCTGTCGTATCTTGCGATTTTTCAAAATTCGGCGGAATAATTGTCGCCGTCAATTCTGTTGTTGGAACGGATAAACGTTTGGTCTGTTTATCGAGATTCAGCAGAAAATCCGGCGGAATATATTCATTGGCGGAATTGTTTTTTCCAGAAGAAACCGGTTGAAGAACAAACGGCATGGATTGACGTCGTTCTAATTTTTCTTGCGGCGAAAGCGTTTTTTCATTTGAAACGACGACGTTTTCTTTCGTTGGTTCTTTTGCGGATTCTTTTATGTCCGGCGTTGTTTCTGCGGCGATAACGTAATTGGAATAACCGGGCTGCGGAGTCGCTCCGCGAAAAACAGACGGCTGCCGATACGATTTCGGCGTTTTATCCTGATAAAAATCATGGGAAACGTCTTGCGGACTTTGCCGATTTTCGTTTTTGTTTTGATAATAATTTTCGTCAACATGAGTCTTGTTTTGCGAAACGTCGGCGTTATCTGTCTTATCGTTTTCATCGCGGTAATTTTTCGATATTTCGCCGAAATCATTCGCATTGTCTTTTGGCGTCGTGGAATAATCTACGGTTGATGAAAACGTATAAACCGGTTCCGATAAAGACTTTGTCAACGGAAGCGGAACGTTTTGAGAGAAAGAAAAATCGTCTTCCGAATCGTTTTTATCTTCCATTTTTTCTTCATTATTATCTTCTGTTTTATTTTGCGAGACGGCATATTCGCCGGAAAAATAATCGTTAAAATCGCGGTTGGAGTTATCGCCGTATTCTTCCGAAGATTCGCCGTTTTTCGCCGAATCGTAAGAGTTATCAGAATGATAAGCATTCTCGGCGTTGTTGTAATATTGAGTATATTGCGATGACGTTTTTGATTCGTCGAAGTTTGTTGAATTTGCGTTGGCGTAAGATTCGTGATAATACTCCGAATTTTCCGACGATAACGCGGAATAGGACGACGCGGAAGACGTTGACGCCGGAATCGGATCGCGCGACGATCGCGTGGAATTATAGAAATTGGTATTTTGCGAATCGGAATGATCGGCGGATGTTTGATAAAGGGACGATTGAGACGCCGCCGATTCGCCGGTTTCCAAAAATTCAGCGCGTCCCAAGCAATGCGACGGAAGATTTTTTCCTTGCAACATTGCGGAAACAGCCGGGTATCGTTGAATGTTGATTCCGATACACAACATAATTAAAACGGGGAAAACGATAACGTAAGAATAACGAGGCATGGGGGAACACCTCCGGTTGTCCGCATTTCTGCGCAACAACAAATAATAGGACGTTTGGGTCGGCGGGTATTTACGATCATCGAAACGACGACAGTAAATAGATGAACCCCGCAACGACCGAAACGTCAAAAACCAGGGGGAATAGGAACAGTCCAACCATTCGATAACGAACAAGTGCAAAAAGTCCGCACACGCGACAATCGTGCAAAAAGGGAACGTCGCAAATCGCCAAAAACGTGTTGAATGGAAAGTTTCTTCAACTTTTCCCTATAAAATACACGCTGTTTCTATTGCAGTCAAAAAAATGTTGACTAAATTCATCGATTTTATCTAGAAATGTTTCTCGACGGGATTGTTGTAACGGTGCAGTAAGATTTATGTCTTGAGGAAAATAAAAAAGAAGAAGACGCCGCAGAGCATTTTTTGCGATTGGCCTATTCCATTCGGCTAATTCGGCGAAAATCTTACGACGAGCGTATTCCCCCTCGCCTTTGATAATTCTCAAAATTTGACATAATAGAAGGTCGGTATCTTGAGTAATAAATACATTATTCAGGTTGTGATTGTTTTCCTCAGATTTTGGTGCAAAATGCCTGCGTTTCACTGGGATATTTTTCTTGTTCCGCTTCAAATGTTGGTTGGCGTTTATCTTGTGGTGGGATGCGGCGCGTTTTTTCGGAAAATGAACTGGTACCCGGCTCCGGCGGAAATGCCGCTCTACAAGTTGACCGTTTGGGTATTGATGCCGTGTTTAATTTTTGAGCGAATACTTCCCGCCAATGAACTTATCGGCGATTATCGAAATTTGATTCTTCCGCCGATCATTGGTTTGGCGGCAACCGGAATAGGAGCGCTTCTCGGTTTTTCTGTTGGTTTTCTGCCGAAAAAATTGACCGGACTGCAAAATTGGAAAATGCTGGGAACATTTGCCGCATGCGTTAGCATTTTGAATTACGGTTTTGTGCCGATTCCGTTAATCGCCGCTTTGTACGATTCTCTCGACAAAACGCAAGCGGTGTTGTTCATTCAAAATCTTGGTTCGGAATTGTCGATTTGGACGGTCGTTATTATTTCCATGAGCGGCGCCGTCAATCGAAAAACGCTTTTTCGGGCAATCAATCCGCCGACATGCGCGATTGTCGTTGCAATTTTGATGAATCAGCTTGGCGTTTATCCTTACATTCCGCAATTTGTGATGAACGCGATTAAACTTCTCGGCGACGCTTCGTTGCCGATCAGCATGTTCACGGTCGGTATTTCGGTTGCCGACGCGTTTGACTGGCGGCGAATCTATCGACATTGGCGGCGCAGCGTGCGGATTGCGTTTTGGTCGTGTTTGTTGCGGCTTGCGGTTTTACCGACGATTTTTATTGCGGTTGCGGTTTACGCTCCGTTGACGATAGAAATCCGGCGGGTGTTGGTGATTCACGCCGCGATGTCGTCGGCAATTTTCCCGATGGTACTTTCGCGTCACTACGACGGCGACCCCGCGACGGCATTCGACACGATTCTTCCCAACAGCATTCTCGCGCTGATCACGCTTCCGGTTTGGGTGGCGCTTGGACTTTCGCTCATTGGTCAATGAATAAGTGAAAAGCTAAAAGCGAAGGAAGTTAAAAATTAAAAGCGAAAAGTTGCCCGGCGAATTGTATAAGTCCGACGGAGGTAAGCGGAAGTTCCACGCGAAACGATTCAATTTCCTCTTTCCACCTTCCGTCTTTGATTCCGTCGAATAACTCTTGCAACTTTATCGTACCGGTCGGATTCGGACTCTTGCAACATTTAAATAACTCAAACTGCAAATAGAAATTACACAGAAATCAGAGATTGCGTTATAATGCGGCGAGTAAAAAAAATCCCCGATTGGGAACACCGCAAGAAACGCAAAATCCAAAGTTTATT
>JAISZO010000270.1 GCA_031269105.1 Planctomycetaceae bacterium
AATCTTTTTTGGCAAAAACATTTACCAAATTTGAAACCAACGGCGGGTTATCCGGTTGATGCAGTTCGGTTTTTTGCGCAAATTGAGAAAATTAGTCAAAATATTAAAATTCCCAAAAATGAAATTTGGCGGGAAAAATAAACTTTTTTGATGATTCGGCTTGTTTTTACTCAAGTTTTTTTGTATTCTTCTCGCCGCGCTCCTCTTTTTTGAAAAACGAGCAATTTTATTTTCCTTAAAACGCGGTGGCTTATGACCTCTCAAAAAGATCATTTACTCCAAAAATCAAAAACTTGTACTAAAACCGTTGTCAGGTTTAGCGCTATTGTTTTGTTATTTATTGCATTTTACGCATTTTCGTTATCGGTTGCGGCGCAAAATCCCGCGGCGTACAATCCGTCCGCGCCGTTGCAGCCGACAACAACATTGCAACCCGTGCAACCGCTTGCGCCTTACGCTGCAAATCAACCGGTTTATCTCAATGTGCCGATTGTGCAAAATTCCGCTCAATTATTACAGCCGGAGCCGCAACGTTTGCAAAATAGCAATCCCGTGTTTGACGGCGAAGTCGAAGCGACGTTAAATAATATGCAGGCAATCAATCCCTCGTTGCAAGTACAAACGTTTCGCGACGTTAATTCCGCAATGATTCCGACGGATTTGAGCGAATCGCGTCCTGTGGAATCCGGTAACGAGATTCGACGTCTTCAATCGCAGATGAATACGACGGCAAATCCGTCGCAGCAATTTGGAGTAAGAACGGAAAAAACGCTGATAGAACCGCAACATGAACAGAATAATTTCAGCGATATTTTGCAAATGCAACGCGAGACGCCTATGGAAAATCTTTCGCAGAGTGGAAAGAGAAATCCGTTAAACGGTAACGTGTTTGATTCTTATCGCGGCGAAGAAAAATATCCGGGCAGTCAAAATGTCGATACGTTGGCTCAACAACCCAATTCGCGGGAATTAGAAAATCTTCCGGTATTGGAGGTGATTATCGAAGGAAACGGGCAAGCGCCGGAACATTCGATTCGCAATAAAATCAAAACGATGACCGGCTATCCGTTTCAAAGTCAAATCGTTCAGGAAGACGCGAGAAAATTACGGGAAACCGGAAGTTTTGCGTCGGTGAATCCGAAAATTCAGCGAAAACCAGAAGGCGTTGTCGTAATTTTCGAACTGGTGGAACGCCCTGTGTTTTATTCCGTCAAGTTTGTCGGGAACAAGAAAATCACGAGAACCAAGTTATTGGAAGAAGCGGGAATCAAAGCGGGCGATCCGGTGGACAGCATGCTCGTTTTGCAAGCGAAAGACAAAATTGAATCGTTTTACCGCGCCGAGGGATTCGGTCGCGTGAACGTTTACATCGCGTCGGGCGATCGTTCCTACGACCGAAACGCGGTGTTCATCATCAATGAAGGAGGAAAACAAAAAATCCTTAACACGCAATTTATCGGCGCGCATTTTTTGTCGCAACAACGTCTCAAAACGTTTGTCGAAAGCAAGCCGGGAATGTTGTATTTTATCGGCGGCGAATTTACCCGCGAAAAATTAGACGAAGATGTGGAAAAGCTAATGTCGTTTTATAACCGGCACGGATTTTTTGATATTCAAGTGGATCGAGATTTCGACGAAGGAAGCGGTTATTTCGGATTATCCGAGCCGGGAACGTGGATTAGCGTTAAGTTTATTATCTCCGAAGGACAACGTTACAAAATCAACGACGTCAAAATTATCGGCAACAATCTTTATACGCAGGAAAAACTTCGCAAAAAATTCGAACTCAAATCGGGAGATTATTATCTTCATGATTTGATGTTGCGGGATCGACGGTCAATGGAAGATATGTACGGCGACAAAGGGTATCTTTACGCCAAAATCCAAGAAAACGTTCGATTTCTTGAAGACGGAAAAGTTGATATTATTTATACGATTCAGGAAGACAAACCGGTTGTTATCAATTCGATTGACATCGAATTTTTGAACGAATCGCACACGAAAAGCACCACGATTCTCAAACGGCTTTTCGGTTTGAAACCGGGCAGCGTTCCGTCGAGGAACATCATTAGCCGCTCGCAAGACGCTTTACGGCGTGAAGATTTTCTCGACAGCAGAGAGCGTCCGCCGACCATTGAAATCGTGCCGCTTGATAAAAACGGAAGAACGCTTGACGAAGAACGGGAACGCGATTTGGAAGATTTGAACGTGACTCGCGGACAAAGTCCCGATTCCGCGCCGTTAGAGGGAACCGATCCGCAACGATGGAATGAAATGCGGCAACGAAACGGAATCGGCGCGACGTCCGCTTTTCCGCAGCAACAGGTCTATCGCGTCAATTATCCGCAGCCGCAAGAAAGTTTAGTCGTATCGCCTTCGCCGGTTTACGGAACGCAAACGTATCCAACCAACGCGGCAAGCGTCCAGCAAGGGAGTTATGCAATTCCCGAACAATACAAAACGCCGACAACGACGTCAAATCCGTCAACGGGTTATTCCGGCGGAAACGTCCAAGCGGGAACGACGCAAGGACTTTCGGTTTCGACCAACGCGGACGGAGCTCCGCCTTTGTTCGGTTTTCTTGGCGGATATGACGAACAGCCCGCGCCGGCGCTTCCTTTAACGAACAACGAATCCGGCGCCGGTTCGTTGTTGACGTCGCCGGATTCTCCTTACGCTTCGCTTTCCGACGCGTCTCATGGAAATCCGACCAACGATTTGTATCGTTCCGCGAATCCGGTTGTTCCGGCAATTTCCAGTCCTTACGATTATTACGGGAGCGCCGATTACGGTTCTATCGCACAGACGTCGGGGATGGCGTCGTATCCCGGCGATCCGGCTTTCGGAATACCGGGCGCGCCGGGAAGTATCACTCGTCCGGGCAACGGGCTTGACGACTTTTCTTACGGTAACGCGGTTATCAAAGTGCAGGAAGGACGCACCGGTAACGTCACGTTAAGCGTCGGCGTAAATTCCGATAGCGGATTATTCGGGCGTATTGCTGTTGAAGAACGAAATTTTGACTGGCGGCGGCTGCCGACCAATCCGTTTACGGTTGCCGGTTGGCGAAATGCGTTTCGCGGCGGCGGTCAACGGTTTATGATTGAAGCGGTGCCGAGCGAAAATTATCAACGTTATCAGGCGTCGTTTCAGGAACCGTATCTTTTTAACACGCTCTTATCGTTTGGTTTGAACGGTTTTTATTACGCGCGGTATTACGACGAATGGCGCGAACATCGTATTGGCGGCGGCGCGTCGCTTGGTCGGAAGTTGTCGGAGCAACTCAGCGCCAAATTGACGTTCAACGGCGCGAATATCAAAATTTACGATCCGATTTATCCCATTCCCGATTTGATGAACGTGCTTGGAAGAAACTCTCAATACGCTTTTGGAATTTCGGGAACATACGACACGCGAAACAGTTTTATTTTGCCGACGCAAGGCGGAATGTTGACCGTAAGCGCGGAACAAGTACTTGGGACAAGCCGTTTTGTTCGCGGCGGGTACGACGCGAGAAAGTATTTTACGCTATGGCGGCGTCCCGATATGTCGGGACCGATTGTGCTTGGACTTCGGAGCGTAGCAAACGTGACGGAAAAAAACACGCCGATTTATGAACGTTATTACGCGGGCGGTTTCTCGACCATTCGCGGATATGAATACCGAACGGTCACGCCGCGTTTATATGCGTTGACCGGCGGCGGAAGCGCCGTTTCGGTGGGGATCGGCGGGAATTTTGAGTTTTACAATTCGGCGGAAATTTCGTTCCCGATTTCTGCGGATGATAACATTCGCGGCGTTGTATTTGTCGATACTGGAACGGTTGAAACGTCGATTGACAAATGGGAAAGCAAATACCGCGTCGCGCCGGGCGTTGGTTTTCGGCTCAATATTCCGATGATGGGACCGGTTCCGATTGCGTTTGACTTTGCGTTCCCTGTCAATAGCGCCACCGGCGACGTCACGCAAACGTTCACATTCAATATGGGATTTGAGAGATAAGCCGTCAATGTCGCGTTACATTCGTTCTTGCGCGATACTTTGGCGACTAATGTTGTTTTGTTTGAAAATAAGAAGAAAAATAAGGTTGGAAGAGAGAAAAATTTTTCGTCGGAAGATGCGCGATACTTTTACTCTCAAGAACGGGACGCTTCAAAAAGCAAATTCGAATAAAATATTACAAAATTTTAACTCTTTGAAAATTAAGAAGTTACAGATTTTTTTTCAAGAAAAGATAGGAAAATTTGAAAAAAAACGTATTCGCGTGTTGACCGAAAAAAAAGATCGTGTAAATTATTGAACTCTTGAGGCGAATATGGGTTCATTTGAGACCGATTCAAATCAAAAAAAATTTTAGGGGGCGGCTTGACGCGAAAACAAGATCGTGTAAATTTAGTCGCTCTTGAATCGTCGGATAAAAAATATCCGACGTTCAAAAAAAATTAAGAGTGGGTGTTGACGCGATTTTTTAATGTGTTATATTTATTCGCTCTTGTCGTTTGAGACAGCTGATTGAGAAAAGTGGCGAGATACAACAAGCCAATTAAAAATTTTTTTCGAGGGGCTGTTGACAGGAAAATGAGTTGAGTTAAAATAATTCACTCAACTTGATGAAACAGATAGACGATAAAACGTAAGTCGTTTCATGATAAAGATTTTTGACAATTTGGTAGTGATGGAAATTTGTGGGTTATCGGTTTTAGACCTTGAAACCGATGGCCGTTGCTCCTCACAGCGGGGCAACACCCCGAAGTTGTATATTCAATAAAATTTCGGGTTTTAGCCAATGTAAGGATCGGTAGAAATACCGATCAACAAGAGAATATCTCTTGGCGATCAAAAGTCGTTAATTAGACCATAATTAACGCAAACCATGGCAAACTTGCTTTATATCAGCGTAAGCTGTTTAAGCATATACTTCAATTGAAGGGTTTGATCCTGGCTCAGAATGAATGTTGGCGGCGTGGATTAGGCATGCAAGTCGTGCGGGGTAGCAATACCCAGCGGCGAAAGGGAGAGGAATATATGGATCATCTACCCTCAGGATCGGGATAGCTACGGGAAACTGTAGGTAATACCGAATAACATCTCTGGATCAAAGGTGTGATTCCGCCTGAGGATGAGTTCATATCCTATTAGCTTGTTGGTGAGGTAACGGCTTACCAAGGCGAAGATGGGTACCGGGCGTGAGAGCGTGACCCGGCTCACTGGGACTGAGACACTGCCCAGACACCTACGGGTGGCTGCAGTCGAGAATCTTCGGCAATGGACGAAAGTCTGACCGAGCGACGCCGCGTGTGTGATGAAGGCCATTTGTGTTGTAAAGCGCTATCGTTTGGGAGGAAGTGTATAGAGGTTCTCCTCTATACTTGACCTATCTTAGGAAGAAGGACGGGCTAAGTTCGTGCCAGCAGCCGCGGTAAGACGAACCGTCCAAACATTATTCGGATTCACTGGGCTTAAAGGGTGCGTAGGCGGTACATTAAGTGGGGTGTGAAATCCCTCAGCTCAACTGAGGAATTGCGCTTCAAACTGATGAACTTGAGGAATGTAGGGGTTAGCGGAACTTGCGGTGGAGTGGTGAAATGCATAGATATCGCAAGGAACACCGGTGGCGAAGGCGGCTAACTGGGCATTATCTGACGCTGAGGCACGAAAGCTAGGGTAGCGAACGGGATTAGATACCCCGGTAGTCCTAGCCGTAAACGATGAGCACTTGGTTGAGGGGTACTCCATAGCCTCTCGGCCGTAGCGAAAGTATTAAGTGCTCCGCCTGGGGAGTATGGTCGCAAGGCTGAAACTCAAAGGAATTGACGGGGGCTCACACAAGCGGTGGAGGATGTGGCTTAATTCGAGGCTACGCGAAGAACCTTATCCTAG
>JAISZO010000285.1 GCA_031269105.1 Planctomycetaceae bacterium
AATCTTTTTCGGAAGAACGTTAAATGCAATCGCAGCGCCAAAAACTCAACAACGAAAAAAACAGACGGAATTTCCGCATGTGTCGGAAAGAAAAATAGTAAAAAACACGGGAAAAACAGTAAAAAATCCGAAAGAAAAATTTTTTAATACTTCGTCAAAAATTTTTTGATCTTTACTTTTGAGAATGTTTCACCCGTGATATTTGCTGGTTTCCTATCATATTTCACGGTGAAATATCACGGGTAAAGTTCCTGAACGTTTTGAAAGAAAACCTCCTATACCTTTCTTACTTTAAAATTCAGTTGCCCAACTTTCAAAAATCTTCGCGATTCTTCGTGGCGAAGTTGAAATTTCCCATCGAAAACTTTATTTTCCAAACAAATTGAGCGGCAGTATCACGAAAAACGAAACGGCTACGATCAACAATACCCAAATCAAAGCGGCGTGCATATCGTTTCCTTCCGCCGCGCTCCAGATAGCTATCGGAATCGTCTGCGTATGTCGGGGAATATTTCCGGCAATCATCAACGTTGCCCCAAATTCTCCTAACGCGCGGGTAAAACCAAGAATTGTTCCCGCCGCGCATCCCGGTAACGACAACGGCAACAAAATTCGTAAAAAAATTGTCCATTCCGACAATCCCAACGTCCGCGCCGCGTCAATCATTGATGAATCGATTTGTTCAAACGATGCGCGAACCGTTCGGTAAACAAGCGGAAACGCTACGACTGTCGCGGCAATCACGGTCGCTTCCCACGAAAAAATAACGCGGATTCCGACTTCCCGCAACAAACGTCCAATCGGACTGTTCCAGCCGAAAATTAATAAAAGAAAAAAACCAACGACAGTCGGCGGCAGCACAAGCGGCAACGTGAGAAAAACGTCCATCACAGCCCGAACTTTTCCATGCAAACACATCGCCAACCGCGCGGCAACTACGCCTAAAAAAAAGGCAATAACCGTCGCGCAAGCGGAGGTTTTCAACGAAATAAATAACGGAGACCAGTCCACGAAGAAAGTTAAAATTAAAAGTTAAAAAGCGCTCTTGTCGCTGAAGTTTCTAATAAGCGAAATCTCTTGTACAACTTAAATCTTAATTTTAATACGAAACAGAAATTTGACAAGCTCGCGAAACAGCGTCGTTATATTCTTAAAAAACGTCGAGATTTTTCTATTACTCAATGTCTAGTAACATTCTCTATTTTGACGGGATCGCAATAGATAGTCAAATTAGTAAGATTGCGAAAAAAGAAGTTGTGTCGATTATAACTTTTGATAAGTAACAAGCTGACTTCTTTTCTTCGCTTTCTTAAAAAAAAACTTGAAGTTTTCTTAAACTCTGATAGATTTTTTCGTAGAAGAAAATAATGAACGGGAAAAAATGTTATTCGTTTTGATAGACTTTTTTCTGTTATCGTAATCCTAATTAAAATTCACTTAAAAAAATGTTATTGAGGTAAGGACATGAACCAAAAACCTTTTTTTTCGGAAGACGTTGATGAAATTTTACGCAACGCGGAACTCAGGACGGAGCTGGAACCGTATTTTGACGAATCCATAAGCCGCGTCAATATTCAGTATGTTTCATTGCGAAATGAAAACGAATATCTGGCGGCAATGTTAGAATGGGAGAAAGCTCCGGTCTTGCCGATTTACCGTTGGTTTGAACCGGAATTGCGTCCGCCGCACCCGGAACATCTCGACGACGCATCGCTTTCCAAAATTCTTGCCGATTTGATTCAGCGATTGTATGAAAAGAAAATCGTGCTTGATTTTACCGATCATCTTTCCGACCGCGAATTATATTTGCTGATCTGTCAGAATATTCTTCCCGCGCGGGAAAAGAAAATCGACACGCGGAACGGCGCGTTACATTGGGATTGTTCGCATAACGGCGGCATGCAAGACCCGACAATCTGGCTGAAATATTACGCCGGCGACGAAGACCGCGAACAATGGGCTGAGCAATACTATCAACCGTTGCCGGAAAAAGAGGTTCCTCTTTATTCGCGATTTATGCCTCAAGACCCATTTTAATGGTATTCAAAGAGCAAATCAAATGTTATTTTCAGTCCGAAAAAATTGAATTAAAGGAGAGCAGCAATGCAAAAAACGCTTATTTTAATCAAACCGGATGCAATCCAACGCGGATTGTCGGGGGAAATTTTGTCGCGTATCGAACGCAAGGGCTTGAAAATTGCGGCATTGAAAATGATTCGTATAACGTCGGAATTGGCGAGAAAACATTATGCCGAGCATCTTGAAAAACCGTTTTATGCAGATTTGGAACAGTATATTACGAGTTCTCCGGCGATTGCATTGATCGCCGAAGGACCGGACGCCGTTTCGGTAATCCGCCAGATGGTTGGACCGACAAACGGTTTGACCGCCCCCGCCGGAACAATTCGCGGCGACTTCAGTACAAGCGCCCGCCTCAATCTCATTCATGCGTCGGATAGCGAAAAATCGGCGGAACGCGAAATCGCCGTATTTTTCAATTCGTCGGAAATACTCGATTATGATTTAACCGTCGCCAAATGGCTTGGAGCGTAAAACTTTTTGGCTTGGAATATAAAACTTTTCTCAAATTTTCCGTCAGGGATTTTTCTGTTTCGCGTAATCCGCCGCCGCTTTTTTCAGCGTTTCGACGTCCCAACGTCCGTTGTGAACATGAACCCGATGGCGAAGCGTCAAGGTTTCGCCTTTCTTTAGCGGGTAAACGCCGCGTAAAAGAATCGCCGGATTCAAATAAGTGAAATCTTTTTGCTGAACGACGTACCAGTCGCCGGAACGCGGCATGTCGGGATGCGGCAAAATCGCGATTCCATACTCTTTTCCGCGAACGACGCCGTTTTGTTCCGCGCCGTTTGCTCCGCGAGCGTCTATACGGAAACTTCCCCGATCGCGGACATTTTCCGAATGGGTCAAAACGGTTTTTACGTCTTTCAATTCATTGGAAAAGCGGACGGCAAGACCGGCATAACCGCCGTAACCGACTCCCCCTTTTTCGCCGGGAATCGGCGTGCGGTCGAGCGTTACGTCTTCTTCGGCGGTGAAAACCTGCGTCCAATCCAACATGTAAGAACCGTCCGGCGCCGGCGCGGAAAGGATGATCCCGCGTTCTTCTTTTAACAACGTTGCCGACGGTTCTTCGTTTTTGCTTCGCGGACGATAACCGAGATTCATTGTAATCTTCGCGCCGCCGTCGGAACGCAATTCTTTTTTCGGCGTTTCCCAAAACGTTTCGCCTTGCGAAAGTCCGTTCTTGTCCGTTTCCCAATAGTTGACGCCGTTGATATATTTCCACGAAAACCAATGAGCAAGATGCCAAGGATGATCGGCGGGTTTCGGCATTGTCAGCGACTCGCCGCCAACAACTCCCAGCGGATCAAAATACGGTTTGGCGCTTTCGGAAGGTTCCGCATGAAAACGCCAGACCGTTTTTCCGCCGGAAATCAACGCAAATTGTCGATCGGATTTCACTTCCCACCGCAATGCCAATGCAGAGTTTTTTATCTCCACCACATCTTCCGCATTGACATGATTGTCAATACCAAACAGAATCCCGCCGACGACGGCTGTCATCACAAATGTCAATAACAAATTTTTCATCACAAAGGTTTTCCTTATGGATATTATTCTGTTTATTTTCTGCACGAGACAAGACTTCATTTTTTATCCCGCTCCGTTTTTCGCCTGACGTGAAACGACCTTCAATCGCAAATTGACGCAAAATCACGGGATCATTATAAACAATTATTATAAAATATTTCCATCGTCAAGTCAATCGAATATTCGGAGCAACCGTTTCAAATGAAGCAATTGATGAGTTGAGGATGTTAAAATAAGTCTTTGCATGTCATATTAAGCAAACTAAAAAATCGAAATAATTTTGGTGTTTTAAGAGAATTTTTTCTTTCAATTTTTGCTTCACTTGAAAAAACGCATGATTGACGTCAAAATAATAAGGAATTTTCATTTTTTTGACTTTGGGTCACTTTTGCCCCTATTGTGGAAATTCCGCGACGAGTTATAACAGTTTTTATTAGCTCCATAGGGTGTTTTTAATAGCGAGTAAAAACGGTTTAAAGTTTTTGCTCGCCGATGTTTCACAAAAATTTCAACCTTATCCCAATTTTGAAAGGATAAAAATGAAAAAAACAGTCTGCTCCGTTTTGGCAATGACCTTGTTTGCCGGTCTTGCTTGTTTCAACTTTTCACACACGTCAATTTCGCAAGTCGATTTAGACAAGATGTTTGGAGGCGGACAATGTCCTGGCTCGGTAAATTGTAGTTCCGCTTATCCTTCAAATCCACAAGGTGGACAAGAACATTGTGTTGGAACACCATATGAAACTTGTGTCGATAGCCCAAGTAATACTAACGGCACGTGTCAAACAACTTTTAACAACGAAAATCCCGTTTATTGCGGGGTATATTACGTTTATCTTGCAAATTATGGGCAATGGAACCCAACAGCCAGAAAATGCAACCAGAAACCAAATCAGGTAGTTGGGAACAACTGTGCTGGTTAATGAAAATTAAACCTTTTAATTATTTCACGTTTACTGAAAAATAAGTTTTATTTTATTGGAATTTTTATTTTTATGGGATAAAAATTCCAATAAAATAGTTTTGTATTTAAATTTCTTATAAAATATACAACTATCAGAATTTTTTAAAGAAAGTGATAAAATATTTAGATGAAAAATCATACTGTTAAAATTATTGGAGTGTTTTTTACGTTATTTTTCTTTCATTCGATCTTTTGTTACTCAGATGAAGTGAATTTGGAAGAGATAAAAAAGGCAGTAGAAAAAAGGATTGAAGCGGCAAATCCCATTTATGTTAAATATACAAACAAAACAACTTACACCGTTGATTATAACAAATATTTGGTCGATAATCCTCAAGATGTGAGCAATGAAAATATCACGTTTGATGTGATTATGGAATGGGCGCAAAAAGGAGATAAATTGCGTTTTTCTTCTATTTCTCCAGAGCTTTTTAATGGAAGAATTGTTGAACAACCGAAAGAAAATTTATTTGTTTTTGATGAAAATTTGGTTGTTATTAACAATGGAAGTTTTTATTTTGACGATGAGCAACATCCTTTCTATAAAATTTCGTACGATAAAAAGAATACGAAGGTTCACTTAAATATTTTTGATTTGTCAGGCGATACGATCGTTCGCAGGGTACTTTCTTCTTTCAATTCCCAAAAACAATCTTGTAAAATAGAAAAACGATCAGATACAAATGGATCGAATATTTTTTTAAATATTAATGATTCAGGACGTTCAGAAAAAGTCTCTGTCTGGTTGACTGACGATCAAGATCATTTGATTAAAAAACTCGAGTTTATTTCCGGGAGCAGTAAAGATATTCTTGAAGATATTACTTATAAAGTTATTAATGATATTCCTGTTCCAATTTCAGGTAAATATACAAGATTTCTTAACGGAAAACTTTTTGAAGAAAGAATATTCAATGTTTCTTTTATCGAATTAAAGGGAAATAAAATTCCAAATTCTTTGTT
>JAISZO010000295.1 GCA_031269105.1 Planctomycetaceae bacterium
TTCCACTTCGCTATTTCAGAATCCGATAAAGTTAGGGGGAGCAGGGAGGTCGTCCTTGACAAAATTTTAGAAAAATCTATTGTTCGTATTATAAGGTTTTATGAAACTTTGTAAAGAACTGTGTCGTTAGCGAAATGAGTATATCCTTGCAAGTCCTCTTAATGTTGCGACTGCTTCCGTTCTCAAAATAGGCGACGCGGCGAGTAACGGAAGAGAAGCGGCAACCAAACCCATTTTCGGATCGTCGTATAATTCAGACGTTCCGTATCCGAGTACGCCGGAAAGACCGTAAAGCCCCATCTGTTGTCTGAATTGAGGAGTCTGCTTGGCAAGCCATTTATAAATCGCGGCAGACATATTCGTGACACGTCCTGGAGGTCCGTCGAGTCCGTGTTCAATTTCATGCCAAAACGATCCGGGATTTGTGGACGCTAAATTAATCACAGGACTTTCATATTTATCTTTTCCTTCTCCCGTCCAACGAAACTTTGCCGAGTCTTTATCCGACCGACGAAAACGAACGCGGCGGTAACCTTGTTGTTCAAGAATTCGATTGGCTTCAGGAATATCTTTTGCAAGAAGTTCTTTCGACTGTCCCAATAAACCAAGATTTTGTCTGGTTCTGGGATTCGTGAGATAAGCGTTTTGTAAAAACTCATCGACAGTAAACACTTTTTCCGGCGGATAAAGCGTTGAGATTCTCGGATCGGTCAACGCCAAAATACAACGCCCGGGTACTTTGACGGGACGCGAACCGGATCAAGATTGAAAACATAATTATCGCTTTTTGTAAACCAAAGCAACGTTTCATATCGACCGGAAAACCGTACGGAACAATGCAAGCCATGTTCAAACGTCCAAATGACGCGGTTACGAAGTTTCAATCCCAACTCTTTGAATATCGGATAAAAGTAAATATCAAGCGGAAAGACTTCCTTATTTTTCACGTAATTTCCGACCTGCCAGCAAAGAGAACCATCAACCGCAAGAACACGCACAACTTGTTCCAACACCGGTTTCAAATCCGACAAATAGCGATTTAGATTCATTTGAAATTCATATTCCTTTCCGATATTATACGGTGGAGATGTGATAATCAATTTAGCAAATCCGTCGGGACACGTCTTCAAAATATCCAATGTATCTCCCAATGAAAAAACGATCTCCGCGTTTTCAGAAAAGGCGTCCGAAACGGTTTTATGTTCTTCTGCGAATAATGATTGCTGCTGCGTCACTGGTCTTTTTCTTTTTCAGCGTATTTTGTTCGGTAACCGGGGTTGGTTTCGGGGCGGTTGGCGTTGGGGTAATTCCAATCGGTTTTGGCGTCAAGCGAAATTTCCTTGAGCCGGCGAAAAACGTCGTAAGGATTTTCTATTCCGCAAAAACGTTTTTTGATCTCATAACCTTCCGAAGCGCCGCCGGTATTAAAAAGAATCGAACCGACGTCGCACATTGTTTCAAACGGATTGATATTCACCTGAATATCGCGGATTTTATCATAGTCAATAATCGTATAATCGATTCCAATAAGACCGCTCCGAATCATCACTCGTTTATCGGTAAAAGCATAGGCGGCATTTTTATGCGATAAAAATAACCAAATCGCATAAAATACGCTTCCCCAACAAGGAAATGAGTGAGCAATCATAAACGGAATAAAGAAATAGTTTAAATGATTTACTTCGGATGGAGCGCCAGAAAACCAAAGCACGCTAAATCCGATATCAAAAATTCCCCAAATCAATCCAAATCCCAATACCGGTATGGCGCTTAACATCCATATCCAAAAATTCGGCGTTCCCGTCCAGAGAATGGATTCTTCACTGCCCGAAATATCGCGAAATTTGTCTTCAATGTCGTTTCGCAAGCCGTTCACTTTTTTTCCTGTTTGATATTTCCCCGCATTCTGTTCATAGAATTTTCAAAATTATGCTTATACTGAAATTACTTCATATTTTTTGTTTCTCACAGAGGCATAAAGTCGCAGAGATTTTGTTTTAGGAATCTTCCGTATCTCGGCGTTTCTGTGAAAGCTGAAATTTTAAGTATGATAAGTATATTATCCGTCAATTTTTAAAATTTGTCATTTTGTTTTCTACAAAACTCCGTTTCCGTTTTTCCTCTTTGTCGTTTTTCATTGGTAATAACAAACCGGCTTTTTCTTTGCGAACCGCCAAACAGCGAGAAAAACAACGTTATAAATATCCAAAACGACGTTATCAGAAAAAAAGTATAAATATATCCGACAAACAAAACAAAGCCGTCGCCGATTTTGTCCACCCATGCCGGACATTTAGTTTCAATCAGAAAACGAATCAACGCATTTCGTTTCAGAAATTTTACTACGACATGTTCCGGTTTTTTTATCGGCGATTTTCGCAGAAATCGTTTGCTACAAAACGTCGGAACGGAACGCCGCAACTCCATCAATTCATGAAAGGCGTCAAACGGAAACGTTGCATAAATTTGTATTGGTTTTGGTTTCGTAGAAAAGATTTTTTCTATGGCAAAAACAAGAAACCAAATAACGGAATAACAAACTCCGCATAAAACGTACAATCCTATCATGGGAAAAAGAACGTCGAAACAATTGATGAAAATGAAAATACTTCCACAAAGGAACACAGTAATTGCACTCATTCCCAAAAACCGCGCAAACGGAAATTTATGTTTGACTGGCTCATATTGGTATTCTACGTCCGAAGTTAAAATCAATCGAATGCGGTTGAATAATTTCCAATAATGACATTCCGATTGTAACCGATTAGTTCCAATATCTTCCCATGAATCCCATAACCATTCACGGATTTCATGAATCGCTTCATCTTCTGTTTTTTCAGCAATTTTTTCATGAAGAATCACATCGAATTGTTCCGGCGAAATTTTTTCGTCCATATAATCTTCAATGGTTTGCAACAACCGATTTCGGGCGTTTCTGTCAATCATAATTGATTCCCAATCGCGACAACGGCGAGTTGATCATAAGAATACTTCACTATTTCTCTCCTTAATTGATTTCAAGTTCAACTGGTATTTGACGCCAACCGCGATAATGTTGACGCCTGTTCTATGCTATCGGTTGAACTTCATGTTTGATTTGTTCGCTGATTTGTTCTTTCGCTTCGTCAAGATCGTAATCCATTTACAAATCGCGCCAAAATTGCGGGGAATTACCGAAATAACGCGACAACCGCAATGCCAACTCCGCCGTCGCCGTCTCGCGACAATCCAGTAATGCGTCGATAACGACAATCGGAACATGAAGCGATTCCGCGAGTTCCCGTGAAGAACGATTCATCGGACGTAAAAATTCTTCTCGTAATACTTCGCCCGGATGAACCGGTTTTAACTTTTTCGTTTTGTTCAACATATTTAATCGCCTTTTAATGATAATCAACTATTTCCACTTGAAACGCGTCGGTTTTATTCCATATAAAACATATTCGCCATTGATCGTTAATCCGAATGCTGTATTGTCCTTTTCTGTTGCCGTATAGTTTTTCCAATCGGTTTGCCGGAGGAATGCGTACATCTTCCAAATTAACCGCATTATTGAGCATCCGCAATTTTCGCAACGCAACACGTTGTATTTCTAAGGAAAATCTCTCGACCGTTCAAGATTATAAATTTTCTCGGTTTTACGGCGCTTAAAAGAACGTATCATCTCTCACGCTTTCACGAAATGCTTGTCAATAGCGAGTTCTTTTTTGGAAAGTCCGAGCGCGATTCCGACCAAATCGGAAAGAGAATAAACCGGCAGATTGAGCGTTTCGCCGAGACGTTTTTCCGTCGCCGACTGTTTCATGTCGAGATTGACAATACACATCGGACACGCGGCGACCATGCAGTTTGCGCCGTGATCTTTCGCATTCTTCAAAATTTTTCCGACTAACCGCTCGACCGTCGCGCCGTCGGCAAGCGTTAAACCGGCGCCGCAACATTCGGTCTTGTAATTCCATTCGACCGGTTCCGCGCCGAGACCCGTTAAAAGCGTTTCCATACTGCTCGGATGTTCGGGATCGTCAAACTGCACGATGCGCGGCGGACGCACCATCAAACAACCATAATAACACGCCGGTTTGAAGTTATCGAGTTTTACGGTCGCCTGTTCGATGATTTTATTGAATCCGACTTTCTGAAAAATCTGCACAAGGTTCAGCACGTCGCATGTGCCGTTTAGCGGCAATTCCACGACGTCCGACATTTCTTTCCGCAACGATTCGTCGGCGGCGATTTTTTGTTTCGCCTTGAGCAATTCCATCGAACAAAGCGGACAAGGAGCTAATAGTTCTTTCACGCCGTCGCGTTCCGCAATCGCCAGATTCCGAAGCGGCAAAGCTGTTCCGAGTTTTTTGTTAATCATGTGCGCACCGGACGCTCCGCAACAAATCCAGTCGTCAATTTCATTGAGCGACACGCCGAGATGAAAGAGCGAACTCCGCACTGACTTCTCGTAATCGTTCGACGAACCGTGCAACGCGCAACCGGGGTAATAACCAATGTTAATCATAATAAGGTTTTAGTAAAAACAAATGTTTTATAAATGATTATTCTAATAAATTTTTGTCTGTTTTTATAACGGAGCAGACATAAACAATGTCCTTTTCAATTTCTTTAAAATATTTTGCCTTGATTCCATTTCTTGAAACAACATCGACCTTGTGATTTAGTTCTTTTTCAAGCAGAAAAACCAGATCAATCAATTCAATCCCCACCGAATGGTTGATGAATATTTTTGAGCAAATAATTTTTCATAAGTATTTTTAGTTTTGCGTAAAAAATTTCATTTCATACATTTCTCAAAAATTCTTCGGACAACCGCTTTATCTTTAACGGGCGAGCCGGGTTTGAAATGAAGTTTGTTTCGCAGAATCATCGGCAAGGCGAGATTACCGTCCGCCATTAGTTTTAGGATACTGTAATCGTTGAAAAAGCCGAACATTTTGAAAAAGCCGGTCAATTCCAGTTCGTTCAGCCGACCGTTGCGGCAAACGGTATTGATGAACGTTTTTTGAAAAATCATCGTGCGGCGGACTTTCGGATGCACGATATTTTTCTCGACGGCGATTTGCTTGAGCGAGTCGAGAACGTCGGCAACCAAAACCGATTTCGGACATCGGGTCGAACAGGTCTGACACGCCAGACATTGCCACACGGCGGATGTTTTCGCCGCCTGATCGACGTCGCCAATTTGCACCAATCGCATAATTCCGCTTGGAATCACGTCCATTTGATCCGCCATCGGACATCCGGCGGAACATTTCCCGCATTGATAACAATCGGCGACATGAGTATGAGCCAACTCTTCCACGCGCATCGCGTCGGGAGATAATGTTTTTGACGACGTCATTTCAATTTTCTATCTTCTATAAAGTTTGTTAAATTCAAGGAATAAAATAGTAAGTAATATTTTAGCGGATATTCCAATTTTGAAAAAATTGAAATTGTCCCGCCATCTATGCAAAAGTATCTACGCAATTTTTTTGACGATTCCATGTTTTATCAAAAACCTTATTTTCGTTCCAAACAACCTTGTCGGACTACGGATGTTGTTTTGTTGAAAAATAAGGTTTTCATAGGAATATTTCTCCGCAAACAAATTTGGAATAAAAAATCTTGTCAATTCCGTTAATCCTGTCAAAAATAAGTTTTTAGAAATTCTCTTTAGAATGCCGGAAGTTCAAATCCCTTACGGTGTTCGCAGCGGAGAAGTTTATTGGCTTCCGCGTTGCCGACAAACACGCCGCCGCCTTGCCGTCCGACTCCGATTCCGGCAAGTCCGATACGGTCATTTGCTCCCGGACGTACCGCGTCGGCAAAAAACGAACGGGGAATGATCATTGGTACGGCAACCGTTGACGCCGCTGCTTTTAAAAAGATACGGCGGGATGTTTCTTGTTGTTTCATTGTTTTACTCCCAATAAAAAGGTAGGTTAAAGTTATAAAGTTAAAAACGAAAAGTTTCGCAAGCAGAATTTCGACTTACGGCAAAAATATCCCTCGCACAACTTTTGATTTTCTCGTTTTCAACTTTTCAATAATTTAATTTACAGAGAATTCCACAAATTGTCAATATGCAAATATTCAATGACAATGAGGTATTTTTAAAACTCCATTTTCACCACGAAGGATTTTTTTGACACATAACGTGTTAAAATAGATAAATTATAGAATATTTTAAAATCCCGTAACATTTCAGTCAAATTTTCGTTATGAAATGTATTTTATTCAACATGTGTTGAAACCTCCGCAAAAGTATCCCCACAAGTTTTTAACGGAGAAATTTTCTATTTAAAATCTCATTTTCCGAACAAAACCATCAATACTCTTGTTTTTCTAAAAAGCCCAAATATAATATACAATATTGCGAGAAGTTAAAATTTACGGCGTGGAGACAAAACGATGAGCAAGCGAAAAAGCAACGTCGAAGACGAGTACAA
>JAISZO010000189.1 GCA_031269105.1 Planctomycetaceae bacterium
GAGTTGTTTCTCGGTATCGAACATCGAAAGTTGCGACATTGGAATAAATAAAAGGAACGGACGGACTAAAAACTCTAAAAGATAATCATAAAGGACGCTCTCAATCTTGTAAAGAAGGAGAAGAGAGGAGGTTATTAGAACCGCCCTTATAAAATTCCTCAAAATTTTTCATTTCACCGCAAAGTTTTGCGAAGAAAAATTACAATAATTGCAATTTTCAGTGAAAGTTTGCGTCTTTTTCGCGCGGTTTTGTGGCAAAAAAAGATGCGATTAATACTCTCTCTCTCTCATTTTGTCAAAATAAAAAAAATAGCAAAAACATACTTAAAGACACGTTTGAGGCAATTGTTTTAATTCTGACAAAAAAATACATTCTTTCTTTTATTCCGTTTTTTTTCTCACGAAATAATCTCTGTTATTCGATGTAAAGGAATGACGCATAGAATTATCGCGCGTATTCTATGACTTTGAACAAAGACGCAAAATAGAGAAAATGAAAAGCATTCGGCGTTTGTTGCAAATCTGTTAGGAAAAAGCGTGAAATTTTACAATTTTCAGTCCTGATATTTGTGGGAGAATCTGATATGCAAAAAAAACGGAAAAAACAGAATGACATTATTCAAAACAAACGGTACGGCGCCGGGCGCGAACCTCCGGACTAAATAAAATCTTAAAATTATCATCGTCGTTTCATTTTTACTAAAAATCATTCGCCATTTTTGCATTTTTTCTCTCGCAAATCAAATTGAACAAGAAGCTGTTTTGGTAGCTCTGCAAAGTCTAACAAAAACGGCAAAACAATAAAAAATAAGGGGGACTCCGATGTTTCGGATCAGAAAGGAATCAACAGTCAGCAAAGTGACTTTGAGAAGTGACAATAGAAAGCGCCTCGAAAGGAGTATTGCGTTGGAATCAACTAGAAAAAAACAGTCCGGCTTCTTTGCCGTCGCTTTAGGAATTACGACGGCGGTTGCTTCTGTAGGACTTTTGTCGCATCAACCCGCGTTTTGTCAGCCGTATTCCAATAATCAGGCGGCGGCAAATGTCGGAGATCATTTGGCGTTACTCCGGCAAAAAAGCCAGCAGCTTTTGATTGCCGCGCGAACGTCGTTAGCCGGCGGCGATCACATCACCGCCGAAAAACAGATACAGGAAGCCGTCAGTTTAAAAGCTTCTTACGCGCAAAGCGACGATAGACCAGAATACGTGAACGAATTGATTAAAGGTCATCGCGCTTGGTTGCAGACGGCAAACGCGCAGGGGAACACCGAACAGACGCGACGGATTCGCGCGGAAAATCTCGCGTGTCAGGCGGACGGTTTTTGCCGACATGGAAATTACGACATGGCGGAAAAACTTGCGCGCGAAGCGGCGGCGCAAAACGTGCCGTTCAGCAACGCGATGGTTGGCAAAAAACTTGATCCTGCGTCGATTATGAACACGATCAACGACGCAAGAATTGTGCAAGCAGCGCGAAACAATCCGTCGGCTGGAGTGGAATCGCAATATTTGTCCGCAACCGTACAACGTCAAGCGTCGGGAATGATTCCGAAACTTGCCGAGGCGCGTCAAGCGCTCAAAGTCGGTAAAATTCAGGAAGCGGAAGTTATCGTTCAGCAACTGCTTTCGCAAAACGTTCCTGAAAGCGCTTTTGCGACATTCGGCGATAGTCCGGTTCGGCTGAAAACCGATATTGCCGCAATGCGGTTAAACGCGGCTCGGCAATACGGAAATCAAAATAATAATTCGGCGGCAATGCAACGTCAATATGCCGTTCAACCGGCGTACAATCCGTTGCAGGATAATACCGCCAATATTCAAATACAAGGCGCCCGAAGCGATTTTCTAACGCCGGGAAATTTTCCCGGTCAGACGTCGCCCGCCTCCGCCGTAGATGCGAATCAAGCGCAAGCGGGAAATTCGACAAACGTCAATCGTCAAGCGTCGGAACATGAATTTGCCGCAGAAGTTTTACAACAAATTACTCGTTCGCAACAGTTAATGGCTGAAAATCCGCCGAAATTGGAAGAAGCGATTAGCAATTTGCAAGAAACGCGTAAACGAGCGAATGCGGCGGAAATTTCGCAAGATATGAAATCGCGTCTTTTGAGTAAAATCGACGGCGAAATTACGCAAATAGACGATTACAACGCGAAATATGGTTCGGCAATTCGTTTGGAACGTGAAAACAGAGCGGTTTACGACGCTCTTGACGAAGAACAAAAGCGGAAAAGCTATGTGGAAATAAAACTCAAAGAATACGTTGAGGAATATAGATCGTTAATGCGCGAGGAACGTTTTGCCGAAGCCAATGCCGTTGCGGAAAAAGCGCGCGCTATTGATCCAAATCATCCGATTATCACACAAATGACTTACACATCGCAAACTGCGGATCGTCAACGGCAAATGGATATTGCCCGAAACAATCAGGAACGGGGAATTTGGAGTGCGTTTATCGATCAGCATAATTCTGCGGTTTTGAACGTCAACGACCGTAATCCGTTAGTTGGTCCTGAATATTCGCAATGGCAACAATATACCCAACGGTCTTCGATAGACGTTGCCGGCGCGGAACTATCGGAAAGCGAACTGAAAATTTATCAAGTATTGAATCAATTGATTAAACTCAATACCAATGGCGAGAAACCGTTAGGCGCAGTGATTGAAAAACTGCAAGAAGATACCGGTATCAACATTATTTTAGACGCCGGCGCTCAAGGACGTCTCGTCGGAGGAACAACGCCTGTCGGTACTCCGGATGAATGGCTCGTTTCGCTGGAATTGAATTATGAAATCAAGTTAAGAAGCGCATTGAATCTTCTCTTGGGACGGTACGGTCTTAGTTACACAGTTCGTAACGAAGCGTTATACATCACCGACAAAAACCGAAGTCGCGGTCCCATTCAACAGAAAGTTTATTATGTCGGCGACCTGGCGTTGCAACAGCAAAAGGTTGTTCACATGTCTCCGATGGATAAATTCGCTCAAGCAATGGATATTGCGCTTGGACGTCATCGCGGTTTCGGAATGTCGGGAAATTCCGCCGTCAATCCGGCGGCGACTCCGGTGAATTTTCAGAGACCGGCAAGTTTGCCCAACGGAATTAACCCGCAAATTATGGGCGAAGGCGGCTATTATCCATCGAATACAAACCAATTCAATCCATACAACAATAATCCTTACAGAAATAATGCTTATGGAAATTACGGATATGGCGCGGCGGGCGGCGGCGTGAATTACAGTGATTTAATTATGTTGATTCAAACAACGATTGATCCCGAATCATGGAGCGGCGGCGGTTACGGTACTACTGGCACGACCGGAACACGCGGCGGCAGCACAACAATGGGAGGAGGACTTGGTGCGGAAACGACAACGGAAGGAGGCGAAGAAGCGTTTGGACAAATTTATCCATTCGATCTCACTTTGACGCTGATTATCAATCAAACCGAGGAAAACCATCAGAAGATTCAAGACTTGTTGACGCAACTCCGCAAGATGAACGATATCCAGATTAGCGTCGAGGTTCGATACGTTACGTTGACAGATAATTTCTTTGAAGCGATGGGAATGGATTTTGACGTCAGTTTCCGCAACTCGAAAGGAAATACGTTTGCCAGTTTGAATAACGGCAATAGTACGAATACGAGTACGAGTACCAGCGACGACGACAGTAGTACGATACTCAATACGACGGCGTTTACGAACGCGGTCAAAAATTCCAATTTGATTGCGGGATTATTGCCCGGCGGAACGACTGCCGCTCCGAATTTTGCTCCGGGATTGGGGGTCAGTCTCAACCAGAACAGCATGGGAATTTCCGTGCCGGAATTTGGCGGTTATCAAAGCGGCGCGGGCGCGTCGGTAGGATTTGCAATCTTGAGCGACATTGAGAGTTATTTATTCCTCAATGCGGCGCAAGGCGACTCCAGAACCAACATATTACAAGCTCCCAAAGTCACCTTTATGAACGGTCGCGACGCAACGTTGACGAATCAAACGTATCAAAACTTTGTCGTCGGCGTGATTCCGGTTGTGGGAGATTTTGCGGTCGCGCAACAACCGGTGATTCAACAGATTCCGAATGGATTTACTCTGTATGTGCAGGGCGTCGTCAGCAGCGACAGACGTTATGTCCGCATGAATTTGACGCCGTCCTTCTATTCGTTGGACGCCAATTCGGTTGTTTTCACGTTTGACGGAAGTACGTCGTCAACGACAGATTCGACAGGAAGTAACAGCAGCACTACGACAAACAGCTCAAGCGGAACGTCCATACAGGAACCGCAAGTGTCGGAATTTAGCTTGCCGACAGCGGTCAGCGTGCCGGACGGCGGAACGCTTTTATTGGGCGGCGTCAAACGATTGTCGGAAGGACGCCGCGACGCCGGTATTCCGATGGTCAACAAGATTCCCTACCTGAAACGGTTGTTCTCCAATACGTCGGTTGGTCGCGAATCGCAAACGATTATGCTGATGGTGACGCCGCACATTATTATTCAGGACGAATATGAAACGGCAATGGGTGCCGCCGTCGAATCCCGATAACTTACCGCCTACGCCGGAAGTTCGATGAACTTCCGGTCTTTTTCTTTTTTTCATGTTTTGTCAACGATTCTCGTTGAAAAATGACCTTATACCAATAAGGTCATTTTTTTCGTAAAATATCTTATGAGAGAAAAGTGAAAAGCGAAAAAGTGACAACCATTGTTCTTTCTCTTTTCGCTTTCTCTACTCCGTAGGGGGTCGCGGAAGTGAAAAGCGAAAAGGTAAAATGGCGATCTAGAGCGTCAGCAACGGTTTAAGACTCGCTTACGTTTCGCATAGAAAAATGAAAAATTCTCATATGGGAACATCCAAAAACCTTGCGTGGCTATTCAGTTAGTATCTGTTAAATATCAGCCGCGCAGGCGCTTGTAAAATTCCCCTCCGCTGGAAGGGCGTCTGTCGGCGCAGCCGACCGACGGGGCGCTTCGTGGAAGGTAAAAGCTAAAAGTGAAAAGTTTTGCAAGCGGAATTTTTCGCTCTGGGATTGAAACAATCGTTTCCTCAACTTTAAAAATCCTTCGTAAACTTCTTCGCGGTTCTTCGTTCTTCGTGGTAAACGTAGTGGAGTTGAAATTTACCAATGAAAACCTCATTCTTCCCCTTTTCCGAACAAAAACAACCTCTGTCGCAAAACAACATAACCTTATTTTCTCTATTTTATTATTCGGAGAACCAAAATTGATGTTCAGAGAGCCGATTTCCTCTCAAAAAAAGTCAAAAGGCGTTTTTTGTGAGACGAAAAAAACGTTTTTTCAAAAAATCTCCTTTTAATTTTCATCGTTGTTTATGAAATTCGCAACGTCAATGCCAATCTTCTTTCTTTCATTCATCTCCCCCTTGCTTATTCTTGTACTTTTGTTAAATTCACTCAATAAAATTTTAGTGATTGGATTTTTTGCGGATTCCAAAGTCAAAATAAAAAATAATGATGATAAAATTGTCCGAAAATTTTTTTATCAATTCCAATGAAACGAATTTGTCCGATTTTGTATTGATTTTATGATAATTTTTGTTTTTGCTTTCTAAGGATAACAAAAATGTTGTTTTTATTTCAAGAAAGCGACAGGATTGTTCTTCATCACGCAGAAAGAAAGACAAAATGATTTGTGAATGATTATAACCCTTGATTTCATAAGAGATTAAAGTAAATATTGTAGTTTTTCCGATTTGGCGCTGAAAATGCTGATGTCACAAAGGAAATTGAGTATTGTCTCAGCGGATTTCTAAAAATGCAATTTTTAGAAATTTCCTAAAACTCAAAATATTTAACAAATTTCCTTTTTTGTCAGTCATCGTCATCAGGAGCAAGACATGAGTACAAATATTCGCCGTAACGCGCTGGTTGAAATCAGTTCGGAACGACCGGGTGTAACGGCGGCAGACGCCCCGTCGATTGATATTAACGCCGTTTTCGGAAAATACAGTTTCACTGAAAACGTTCAAAAAGAACGTCTTTCGCCCAAGATTTTTCGGTCGTTGCAGGAAACCATCCGTAAAGGAAAACGTCTTGATCCGGGTATTGCGGACGAAGTCGCTTCCGCGATGCTCAAATGGGCGTTGGAACTCGGCGCGACGCATTATACGCATTGGTTTCAACCAATGACCGGCAGTACCGCCGAAAAACACGACTGCTTTATCGAACCGCGCGGCGACGGACTTCCTATTGCAAAATTTCGGGGAAGCGAACTCATTCGCGGCGAACCCGACGCCAGCAGTTTTCCGTCCGGCGGGCTTCGCGCCACATTTGAAGCGCGCGGTTATACCGCTTGGGATCCGACCAGTCCGGCGTTTATCCTGAAACATCAAAACGGCGCGACGCTCGTGATTCCAACGCTTTTCGTCAGTTGGAAAGGCGAAGCGCTCGACAAAAAAACGCCTCTTCTTCGTTCCGGTTCGGCGTTGCAGGAACACGCTCTTCGTATATTGCGGCTCTTCGGTAATCAAACCGCTTCGCGTATTGAATCGACAATGGGAGCGGAACAAGAATACTTTCTTGTCGATCGTCGGCTTGCCGCGTTGCGTCCCGACCTTCTTGTTACCGGTCGGACGTTGTTCGGCGCAAAACCGCCGCGCGGTCAGGAACTCGAAGACTATTATTTCGGAGCGATTCATGGACGCGTTCTGGCGTTTATGACGGAAGTGGAAAGCGAATTGCTGGCGTTGGGCGTTCCGGTGAAAACCCGTCATAACGAAGTCGCGCCGGGACAATATGAAATTGCGCCGTTGTTTGAAACGGCGAATCTCGCCACCGACCATCAAATGTTGACGATGCGAACGCTGAAAAGCGTCGCCGCGCGGTTTGGTTTTCTTTGTCTTTTGCATGAAAAACCTTTTGCCGGCGTGAACGGAAGCGGAAAACATAATAATTGGTCAATCGGAACCGACGAAGGCGAAAATCTTCTCGAACCCGGCGACACGCCCGGCGAAAACGCGCAATTTCTCGTTTTTTGTACGGCGGTGATTCGTGCGGTGCATAAATATGGTCATTTGCTCCGCATGAGCGTTTGCGGCGCGGGAAACGATCATCGGCTTGGAGCGAACGAAGCTCCGCCCGCGATTATCAGCGTTTTTCTCGGCGGCGCGCTCGACGAAGTTTATAACGGTCTTGCCGAAGGAAGTATTACGCCCGGCACGAAGAAAGACCCGATTGAAATTGGCGTTGAACCTCTTCCGCCGATCAACCGTCACAGCGGCGACCGGAACCGGACAAGTCCGTTTGCGTTTACCGGAAATAAATTTGAATTTCGCGCGGTTGGTTCCAGTCAGAATCCCGCCGGTTCTACAACGGTGATCAATACGATTGTTGCGGAAAGTTTGGATTATATTGCGACAAAATTGGAAGCCGCTGTTTCGCAGGGACAAGACCTCAAATCTGCCGTGCAAAAATTGATTGTCGAAGAAGTCAAACAACACAAAGATATCATTTACACCGGCGACTGCTACACGCAGGCATGGAAAGATGAAGCGGCAAAACGCGGTTTGCCGAATTTAGTCAGCACCGCCGATTGTCTTCCGCATATCAACAGCAAGGAAGCGGTTGAGTTGTTCACGAAGTACAAAGTTTATACCGAAATCGAATTAGACAGCCGGTTTGAAATTATCGGCGAAAACTATTTGCATATCGTAAGCATTGAAACAGCGACGGCTCTTGAAGTGGCGGGAACGTTGATTCTTCCGGCGGCGTTAAAATACAAGTCGAAACTGCAATCGGTAGCGACAACCGCCGCGCAAAAAGCGCTGCTCGATAAACTTGATAAACAAATTGACGCTTTGATTCTTGCGTTGGATTCGCTCCGCGCGAAACAAGAAGCGTTCCCGGACGACGGAACGCAAGCGAAAGCAAATTATGTTCGCGACGCTATTCTTCCCGCTCTTGCGGAACTTCGCAAAGCGGTCGATACGTTAGAAGAATCGGTTGACGACAATATCTGGCCTCTTCCGACCTATACCGAACTGTTGTTTGCTTATTGATTTTTTATCGCAAGAAAAGCGGTTGAAAGTTGGAGTTTGGAGCGCGGCGTTAAAAAATCGGCTCTAAACTCTGTATTCGTCAAAACCTGAAATTTCATCGTATAACCGGAACATGAGCGGCAGCAAGACGTTGTCTCTTATGCTTCCGGTTAATGCGTCAATAGAGCGCAAAGCGATAAGAAGAAACAATGATAAAATTATCAGAAACGCGAAACGTAAGCAAGTGAAAAAATGTACAAAACGATTAAAATTGACCGAACCAACCTGACAATTATGGGCAAGCCGTTTCCCGATTTGGATACGCCCGGCAATACGGCAAACGCGATTGGCTCGAATATGTTTGAAAGGTTAGAGGCGACGGAAAAGCGAAAAAGAATTTCTGAAAAATGACGAGGAAAAATGAGCAATGAAATACTATTATTCCACTGTCAATAACGTCGTATTAACTCATTCCGGGATGTTTTATGAAAATCATTCGCGGCGGGTTACGGTACGTTTTGAGCGCCCCGTCGATGGCGGTTTTGATTTTGCTGAAGGAATGCTTCCTGAATGTACTTTTTATAAACATGCCGGATTTAACGAGAACGAAATTTTTGAATTGCTTGATTATTTGAGATGCAACTCTCCGCTTATCTGGGAATATGCCCAAAAAGGAGGAGGAAATAATGCCTAAAGCGTTTTGAGAGATTTTCTCGGTTTGAGTTTTTTCTTTTGGTCAAACGAACAAAGCGGCGGAACTTTAGAACCGGTTCATATTCACATTTGCAGAGGCAAACCATCTCCGCGTTCAACAAAAGTTTGGTTGAAACCGGATGGTACGGTCGAATTGGCAAATAACGACAGCGAACTTTCCGAAAAGGAATTATCAAAATCGCTGGAGTACGTCAAAGCGAATTTTAATAATGTTATCGCGGAATGGTATCGGCATTTTGGTCTGAATGGAAACAACCAGGCGTAAAATTTTTATTCATTATGTTTTCATATCAGATTTACGAAATTCGCAAAAAAGTTGAAACAACAACCGGAAAACCAAAGAGCGTATAATCAGAAACGCGAAACGTAAGCAAGTGAAAAAGATAGAATTTAGTAGTAGTTAAATTATGACAAACAATACTGAAAATTTATATAAATCTTTATCGGACGGCGAAAAACTTATCAGGAAAATGTTTATTGAACAATCAATAAAAGTTAAATCTTACGACGTCGATTATATGCAAATCGTAAACAATACGGTCTATGTCAAATGGTTTGAAGATTTAAGAACGGCGATATTAGATCGGTATTTTCCGTTGGAAGAGATGATGAAAGAAAATAATACTCCGATATTATCCGAAACCTATGTGAAATATCACAGACCAATAACGCTAAAAAATAAACCTGTCGGAAAAGCGTGGATTGAAGAGTTAAACAAAAGCAAATGGAGCGCCCGTTTTGAGATTGTTGAAAATCATGTTCTTTACTGCGAAGGACGTCAAGCCGGATATTTTTATAACATGGAAAAGAAAAGACCGGTAAGATTCCCAAAAGAGTTTATCGAGTTCTATAATAGTTTGTAAATAAACGTATATCAATTTATCCCGCGTTAAAAAAACGCCGTTTGCCTGTTTCATTGTGAATGCGATTGTGTTGTATTTTGGAATTTTAAACATATTGTAAATTTACGAACTCAAACCGGCGTAAAGATTGTTTCCGCATGAACGGGATATAAAGAAACGTCTATTTATACGCCGACATTGTTAGCGGAAGGAGAAGAACTCTGATGCAAAAACCAATCGTTAGTCCGGGATTCACCGTTGAAGATATTCGTAAAATCCGCGAGTATAATTATGAAATGACAAAAAATATGAGTATGGAGGAAAAACGCAAATATTACCAATCGGGAGCAAAAGAAGCGCGCGAGACAATTGAAAAAATCAAAAAAGAACGCCTTGCAAAAAATAATTTATGCCGCGCGGCATGGATACAATTTTAGTAGAACATAATTTGTCGATATATTTTACTAAAAATAACGCGGTAAAATCATTAACATAGAGCGTTGCCTACAAACTCAAAAGTAAAAAAAGCATGTGGAAATATTACGCATTATTATCGGCATTATTTGCGGGCATGACGGCGGTTTTGGCGAAAACGGGCGTCAAAGGAATCAATGGAAATATTGCGACGGCTGTCAGAACGGGGATCGTTTTGCTTATGGCGTGGGGAATCGTTATTTTTCAGGGACAACTCAAAGATGTTGCCGGTTTGAACAAAACAAATGTGTTGTTTCTCGTTCTGTCCGGCGTAGCGACAGGGTTGTCGTGGATTTTTTATTTTAAGGCGTTAGAAACAGGAAACGTCTCCAAAGTCGCGCCGATTGATAAGTTGAGTATCGTTTTTGTGCTGATTTTTTCCGTGTTGTTTTTGCACGAACAAGCAGATTGGAAAACCGTCGCCGGCACGGCGTTGATTTGCGGCGGAACGTTTGTTTTGTTGCTGTAATAAAAATTATATTTTGTTTATTTTTTCCGAAAGGAATAAGGAATAATGATGCTGAATCAAGAGATGCGGTCGCAGGGAGAATGGCTGTTTCGTTGGCGAAGTTATCTTCCGATGATTTTTTTCCTGCTGTTCATTCCGGCGTTCCGAACATTTCACTATCTTGCCGACAGTCACTTTGCCGATTTGATTTGGGAATGCGTTTGTTTGTCGATTGGTTTTTCGGGGCTTTGGATTCGATGTCTGGTCGTTGGTTATTCGCCCGCGAATACGTCGGGACGCAATACAAAAAAGCAAATCGCCGATTCGCTGAACACAACAGGTATGTATTCGATGGTTCGGAATCCGCTTTATCTCGGTAATTTTTTGATGTGGTCGGCTCCGATTTTGTTTTTGCATCACGGATGGCTGTACTTGATTTACGTCTTGGCGTTTGTCATTTATTATGAGCGAATTATCGCGGTCGAAGAGTCGTTTCTTGCGAAAAAATTCGGAACATCGTATAAAGATTGGGCGGACAAAACGCCGCTTCTTTTTCCTTTGCGTTGGCGATGGCGAAAACCGGAAACGCCGTTTTCGTGGAAAACGGTGATTCGTCGCGAGTATCACGGTTTTTACGCATTGCTTCTCGTCATGACAGCGCTGGAATTTATCGGCGATATTCTTGTCCTGCATAAAATGACTCTTGACTTGTTTTGGGGATCGCTTTTTGTTTTCGGCACAATCTTTTATCTTGTCGTCCGTATTCTTGCCAAAAAGACGCAATATTTGAAAGTGGAAGGACGGTCGTAAGAAATAATACGAAATTTTATTTCGGAATTAGAAAAAAGGAATTTCAATGATAACGAAAGAACATATAACAAAACTGAAACAAAATGGTAACGGAGAAATTGCCGCACTCATCAACACGCAGCGTGATGTGGGAAGTATTAATTTTATTCTTGAAAGTTTAGGACGTTTACCAAATAATTTCAATGCAGAATTTTTATATGAACTTTTGAATCATAGTCATTCGCAGGTTCGGTTGAATGCCGTCAAAAATATCGGGAAACTAAACGGAAAATCTGACACGGATTGTCTTTTTCAACTTTATCAAAAAGAAAATGATACAACAGTCCGCCGTGAAATTGTTTCTTCTATCGGCAGACAAAGAAAAATTTCCAACAAACCGATTTTGTTCAATTTTTTGAAAGATGAAGACCCTAAAATTGTTTGTCAAGCAATTCGTGGTTTGCTTGTTTTTGAAAATGATAAAGAAGTTGAAAAAAATTTGCGTCCGCTTGTCAATCATCCCAATGAAATGGTGCGAACTGTTATTTATAAGGAATACTTTGCTCAAGAAAATCAACACAAAAGCGTTTTGCCTCATGCTGAAACTTATGATTTTCTCAAAAATGTTGTTGTTAATGCGGATGTTTTAGAAACTCTAAAATTTGTTCCTGATGAAAGCATCCATTTGACTTTTACGTCGCCGCCATATTACAATGCACGAGATTATTCGATTTATCCAAGTTATCAAGCATATTTGGAATTTTTAGAAAAAGTATTTCTTGAAACGCATCGAATTACAAAAGAAGGACGTTTTTTAATTGTCAATACTTCACCGATTATTATTCCACGAGTGAGCCGTTCTCATTCGAGTAAACGATATGGTATTCCGTTTGATTTACATCCTTATTTGGTGAAAAACGGTTGGGATTTTATTGATGATATTGTTTGGTTAAAACCGGAATCAAGCGTAAAAAACAGAATCGGCGGATTTATGCAGCATCGTAAACCGTTGGGGTATAAACCTAATTCCATTACAGAATATTTGATGGTTTATCGTAAATCGACAGAAAAATTATTGGATTGGAATATTCGAAATTATAATTATAAAACGGTTGAAGAAAGTAAAGTTGCCGACGGTTATGAAACGAGTAATGTTTGGAAAATTGATCCTTGCTTTGATAAAGTCCACTCGGCAATTTTCCCTGTAGAGTTATGCAAAAGAGTGATACAATATTATTCATACAAAGGAGATTTAATCTTTGATCCTTTCGGCGGAAGCGGTACGGTCGGCAGAACAGCTAAATTATTAGACAGATTATTTTTTTTGACGGAACAAGAACCGAAGTATTTTGAATATATGAAAACGAAAACCAAACCACACACCATGTTTAACGAGCGAAAAACAAGATTTTTAACATTAGAACAATTTCAGGAAATCGCAAAATGACGCTGACAGACCAAATTGTAAAAAATATTATTATGAGAGTTATTAAATCTCAAGACTACCGTATTGAAGTTGTCAATGAATTAAATGCTAAATTTCTTTCATTTGCTATTGATTTTTTTAAGAAAGTTGCTATTGCAAAATGTGATTCACAAGAAATTACTATTGATTGGTATAGAAAAGCTTTTAGAAATGAAAAATTGTCTAAAGACGACTATGCTATAAATTCAGGATTGAATAGTAAAACGATTAAAAATATGTTTAAATCAGAAAGAAAGGCTGTAGTCATAAATGCTTCGGATGAACATTTTGAATCTTTGTATAGCACTATTCAAACATTGGTGGACATGGAAAAAGAAATTGATTTTACTTTAACAATAAAATTCAAAAGCGTTTCTGTTGATTTGAATGTAAGTGAAAGTCTAATAGTTATAAATACCTTGGCTGTAAAGCGTGCTGCTATTAGAGGCGGATTATGGAGTACGGCAGGCAAACGTGCCGAAAAGTATTTAATGCTTACATTATGTAACTGTACTTTCCAAAAATTTTAAGCCGAAATTTCCGTGTTTTTTATCTATTTTAGTAATTTTGAACACCTTCGATGGGTGCGCAAAAGTGCATTTAATTCAAATATATTAAAAAAAC
>JAISZO010000317.1 GCA_031269105.1 Planctomycetaceae bacterium
TTTTCCTGCTTTGACGTGATTTGCGGCGGGTATTTTATGCACGATATTGTGATGGACTACATATAGTAGGTAAATTTCAAACGAGACACTATTTTCAAAACCCCGTGAACGGATACGAACCCGCAACCTAAAACAAAATTCCCCTCCGTTGGAGGGGTGTCGGTTAACGGAATTGACCGACGGGGTGGTTACAGAAAGTTAAAAGTTAAAAACGAAAAGCGAACATCATTTCGCCCCGTGCGGGGCTTGATTGTTTCTTGCGCGGCGCTTTCTGGCGGTTTCACCGCCGGTTACGCATAATTCCGCCGCTGCGCGGCTACCCCTACGGACGCCAAACCGCGCGAGAAGAAAAGAAACTCTGTAGGAGTTTCCCATAAACGGCTCAAGGGTAACTCCTACGGAGTTGGAAATTATTGGGGGATTCGCGACCCCCAGTTTCACTGGGGGTTATTCATAGGGAAACGCTCGGCGTTTGGCTTTCGCGTGTGGAATACCAACACTAGCTCTCTGATTCCTGAAATCTGAAACCTAGTATCTGGAACCTGTAACCTTCATGTAACTTTTCGCTTTGCGTTTTTATCCCATCCACGACGGGAACGAATTGCCCGGCGGGAGCGTTACGGCGTAAGTTTTTTGGATCGTTTCAATCTTCAGCAGTTCTTTGATGGCTTCAGCGGGCGGCGCGGCGTCGAGAGAAAGAACGCCGACAGCCGGTCCGCCCGGCTCTTGCTTTTCGCGTCCGAGCGTCATGTGCGCGATATTGACGCGGTGTTTGGCGAATACGTTTCCGACCGTTCCAATCACGCCGGGAACGTCGGTATGTTCAAAGATCAACAAATTGCCGTCAAGATAACTTTCAAGACGCAATCCGTCTTTCGCAATCAATCGCGGCATACTGCTGCCGAACAACGTACCGGTCAGCGAAACGGCGCCAAGTTCCGTCGTAATTTCTGCGGTTACAGTCGAGGCGAAATCGCCGACTTCCGCCGCGCGTTCTTCCACCATTTCAATTCCGCGTTCTTTCAGCAACGCGCCCGCGCTGACCAATCCGATTTCTTGCGACATCGCGGCGGCAAGAAATCCGGCGGCAAACGAAAGACTCAATAACGACGTGTCCTTCTTGCAAACTTCGCCCTTGTATTTCATGCGAACAGATTTCGGACTGCCTTTAATCATTTGCGCCGACGTCAAACCAAGACGATACGCCACATTGAGATAACCGCGCAGTCCTTGAAGCGTTTCCGCGTCAAGGGCGGCAAAGTTGACCGCTTGACGAATTGTATTGGTTGTGAAGAAATCAATGAGAAGTTCCGCCGCTTCGACCGCAACGTTGGTTTGCGCTTCTTCCGTACTGGCTCCAAGATGCGGCGTGCAAATGACGTTCGGTTTGCCGAAAAGCGGATTATCGGTGCATGGCTCGCTTTCGTAAACGTCAAGAGCGACGCCGCCGATTTGCCCGGATTCAAGACCTTCCGCAAGCGCGTCGATATTGTAAATTCCGCCGCGCGCGCAGTTGATAAGCCGCGCGCCTTTTTTCAGCAGAGCCACTTCTTTTTTGCCGATCAAATCGCGAGTCGCGTCGGTCAACGGCGTGTGAACCGTCAAATAATCGACTAACGGCAACATCTCATGCACGTCTTTGACCGCCGTAACGCTGAGTTCCCGCGATTTTTGCGGAGAAAGAAACGGGTCGAAAGCGTAAATCTTCATCTCAAACGCTTTGGCGAATTTCGCGACCGCTTGACCAATGCGTCCCATTCCAACAATGCCAAGCGTTTTGCCGGAAATTTGCGTTCCCATAAATTTTTTACGGTCCCAGCGTCCCTCGACAAGTCCCTGATACGCGGCGTGAATGTTTCGCGAAAGAGCCATCAGAAGCGTCCATGCGTGTTCGGCAGTGGAGAGCGTGTTGCCGCCAGGCGTATTCATCACGACAATTCCGCGTTTGGACGCCGCCGCCACGTCGATATTATCAACGCCGACTCCGGCACGAGCAATCGCTTTCAGCCGCGTATTTCTTTCGAGAATCTCCGCCGTGATTTTCACGCCGCTACGACAAATCGCGCCGTCAAAATCTTGCAGCGTCTTGCGAAGATCGTCTCCTTTGAGACCAATCCGCTCTTCATAATCAATAGCCGCCGCAGCGTCTAACAGTTTCAATCCGTCTTCCGAAAGCGGGTCAAGAACGACAATTTTAGGCATCGTTTTGAGTTTCCTTGAGTTAAAGTAAAAAAATAAAAATTTGTTTTCCAGCTTTTACGCTTGTTCATGTTTACCCGACGCGTCGACGCCGGAAATTGCGTTTCATTTTCATAGCGTAATTTTCAATCAAAACCTCGTCAATAGGATTTGATGATACATTGTCCGTTTTCGTTGTCAAGTTCTTTTTGACGAAACTGGCGACATAAATTCCTAATTTTTTGCTTACGCTTTCTCCTATTTTCAGAGATTACGCGAAATTTTTCACCACGAAGCCGAAATTTTTACTTTCTTCGCGCCGCCGATTCGCAAGTTGGAGTTTGACGCCATTCCCCCTTGCCAAAAACGAAATTTATGAGAAAATTAAGGTTGATTCTCAAAATCAAGACTCGACGTTGCTTATCTGTGAGCAACGCGACTTACCTGTCCGTGACGCTATTCACAATAAAAAGGAAACAAAATGGGAAGTACAATTGTTGACGTTAAAGGTCGTCAGATTCTTGACAGCCGCGGCAATCCGACGGTTGAAGTGGACGTCCGTTTGTCGAGCGGAGCGTTTGGACGCGCTGCGGTTCCGAGCGGAGCAAGCACCGGAGTTCACGAGGCGTTGGAGCTTCGCGACGGCGATAAATCAAAATATCTCGGCAAAAGCGTTGTCAAAGCGGTTGCGAATGTCAACGATCTGATTGCCGACGAAATTTGCGGAATGGACGCTTTCGATCAAACCGCCGTTGACTCGCAAATGAACGAAATCGACGGAACGGAAAATAAAGGCAAACTCGGCGCTAACGCGATTCTCGGCGTTTCTTTGGCTGTCGCCCGCGCCGCCGCCGATTACGTCGATCTCCCTCTGTATAAATATTTGGGCGGAATCGCCGCCAGAACGTTGCCCGCGCCGATGATGAATATCATCAACGGCGGTATGCACGCCGATAACAAAGTTGATGTGCAGGAATTTATGATCATGCCGCTCGGTTTCGATACGTTTACCGATGCAATCCGTTGCGGTTGCGAGATTTTTCATAACCTCAAAAGCGTTTTGAAGAAAAAAGGATTCTCAACCAATGTCGGCGACGAAGGCGGTTTTGCTCCCGATTTGCAAAGCAACGAAGACGCGCTGAAGGCAATTGAAGAAGCGGTCGCTCTTGCCGGTTACAAATTCGGCGAACAGGTTTACATTGCAATGGACGCCGCCAGCACCGAATTTTATAACGCCGATAAAAAACGCTATACCATTGACGGTAAAGAAATTACGTCGGCGGAAATGGTCGATTTGCTCGCCGATTGGGTTGCCAAATATCCTATCGTGTCTATCGAAGACGGTTGCGCGGAAGACGATTGGGACGGCTGGCGGCTTTTGACCGAAAAACTCGGTAAAACCGTTCAGCTTGTCGGCGATGATCTTTTCGTGACAAACACCAAACGTTTGCAAAAAGGAATCGACGAAAAGATTGCGAACAGCATTCTTATTAAAGTGAATCAGATTGGTTCGCTGACGGAAACGATTGAAGCGATTCAACTCGCGGCGCGCAACGGTTACACGTCCATTTCGAGTCACCGCAGTGGCGAAACGGAAGATTCGACAATTGCCGACCTTGCCGTCGCGCTCAACACCGGACAAATCAAAACCGGTTCCGCCAGCCGCTCCGATCGCATGGCGAAATATAATCAGTTGCTTCGCATCGAAGAACAACTCGGCGTCGGCGCAATTTACGGCGGTCCGTTGCATCCGTATAAAAAATAAAACCGGAATCGACGGCAAAGATAAAAATTAAGACGCAAAGTGATAAGAATTCGGAAGCGCCGTTTTTTCACTTTGCGTTTTGTTTTTAGAGAATTTCTCAAAGCGTCTTTATTGTTTGTCGTGAAGGAAACGCTGAAGAGTCGATGAAAACAAAATCTATTAAGAGAAAGGGGACTTGCTCATGTTGGGTTATGAGTTTGGGATATTTTGTATGGCGGCGGTTGGATTGACCGCCATTCTCGTTGACGGCAAAATTTTTCAACCGCTTCGCGAACGGCTTGAAAAAAACGTGCGAGATTATGAAGAACGCTGGAATGTGAATTTCAAAGACTTAAAGCCGCCGCGAACATGGTCGGGATTTTTCTTCAGCATTATTACCTGTTATCAATGCTGCGGGTTTTGGAGCGGTTTATTTTGCGGAGCGTTTCCTGCAACATGCAATCTTATTCTCGTTTTTGAAATGCCGCGTCCGATTCCGGCGATTGTTTTTCGATGTTTTTGTGTTCTGTTTTTCTGGTTGCTTTGCGGGTTTGCGGGAAGTTTTCTCTCGACTGTTTATCTGATGTTTGTCGAGTGGATTTTCGCGAAAACGGAACTTTGCCGCCGTACTCGTCAAGAATACGACGCCGCAAATTTTCACGAACATTCGCACGAATCCGATGAAGAAACCGCGAAAGAAAAACGTTATCTCGCCGGCAATACAGAATAAACGCCCTAAATTTTTTATTACAGCGGGCGCGGTAATATTTTTCAACAAATATCTCCTTGAAGATAAGGATTATAACGCAATTCTCTTTCCAATGTAGTTTCTTGTCCATGACCGGAATACAAAACCGTATTGCCCGGAAGCGTTAGAATTTTACTGCGGATTCCTTCTATCAAATCGTTATAATTTCCGTCAGGGAAATCTGTGCGTCCGATGCTGTTGCAAAAAATGACGTCGCCGACAAAGACAATATTACCATCGTCTCCGGCAATATAAAAAGCAACGTGTCCGATAGAATGACCGGGAATGTGCAAAATGGTGATTGGAATCCCTGCAATCGTTATGTTTTCGCCGTCTTCCAACAAATAATCTGCTGGAGGCGACGTTATCGAAAAACCAAACGGTTGAGAAAGATTTTTTTCAGGATTTACCAATTTTTCTGCATCGTCTTTACCAATGTATATTTTGCAATCTTTCCATATTTTCCGAATTGTCTCATTTCCTCCAATGTGATCCACGTGACCATGCGTAACTAAAATAGCAACAGGATTGTAATGATTTTTTTCAAGAAAATCGACAATTTTATCCGCGTCAAATCCGGCGTCTACGATAAAACAGTCTTTGGAATCTTTAAGATGTACAATGTACGCATTTTGATCAAAGTAAGATGATACCAGCGTTGCGATTTTTAAATCCAAAATTAACAAAATTGCTCTCCCAATGCTTCTAATTTTTTGGTAAAATTAAAAGTTACTCAAAAAGATAATGATTTCAACAGAGGAACTTTTCCTAATAATCCATTTTTACCGAATTTGGTTTTTTGAAAGATATTATTTTTTACATTATCAGTCCAATTTGTCAATAAATACATTCTATAAAGTCGAAATAAATCATGGTCGTATTTTATCGACGGTTGGAATAACGTCAAAATGGATAAAACAAGGAAAGAAAATATGAGTATTTTTCATTTATTATACAATTGTAAGCGATATTTTTCGAGGAATCAAGAATGGAATTCTTTTTATTCCACCTTGTTTGTTCTGACGATTTTGTCGCAAATAACAATTTTTTCGTCGGCTCAAACAAACGGATTGCCGCAATCTTACAATGACGGACAATCCCCAAAAGCGCCGCCGCAACAAAATCAGGGATATGTTACGGCTCCGTCGCAACAACCTTACGCCGGAATTTCGCCGCAATCGCCGATTTCTCAACCGACTCTCGGCGTTACTTCCGTTGACGTTACGACGCTCAACCCCAATCATCCGCTCGTTCCGATTATTAAATGGGCGCAGCGGGAGCGTCCGCGAATTCGTTCGATTAAAGATTACACTTGTACGCTCGTCAAACAAGAAAGCGTCAACGGCAAAGAACTGGACCCGTGCGCATTGTCGATGAAAATTCGCAACGAACCGTTCAGCGTTTATGCGAAATATCTCGAACCGACAAAAAAAGCCGGTACGGAAGCGATTTTTGTCGCCGGTCAAAATAAAGGAAAACTCTGGGCAAAGGGCGTTGGGATTCTTTCGATTCTTGGAACGCAGTCGCTTGCGCCGGACGGAAAATACGCTATGGACGGCAACAAGTATCCGATTACGGAAGTCGGATTGGCAAGATTGGTTGATCTTCTGATTGAAGTGGGAGAAGGCGACGTTAAAAATAACTACGAATGCAAAGTGCAATATTATGAGAAGGTCGCAATTGGACAACGCAACTGCACATGTATTGAAGTGATTCATCCTAAACCGACGCCCGGCAAATTTCCGTTTTATATCGCGCGAATTTTTATTGACAACGAATTGCAATTGCCGATCAAATATGAATCTTATGATTGGCCTAAAAAACCAGAGGAAAAACCGCAGTTGCTGGAAGTTTATCTTTATCACGATCTCAAACTCAATGTTGGTTTGACCGATAAAGATTTTGATATTAAAAATTCCGATTATCATTTTTGAGAGCGCTTATGATCGGCAAAAACAGATAATTTAAGAAACTCAATATTTATGCCGGACGACTCGTTATTGTTTTTCATCGCCGGAATCATGCAAGGATCGTTTCGTGAAATGGCGTTGCACGATCAATCTTATCGCGCGGAATTAAGCCAATTGCTGACAAAATATTTTCCCGATTGCCGCGTTTACGATCCTCTGACAAATCACGCAAATTCGATTTCGTACGACGATCAAAAAGGGCGGGAAATTTTTTTTGCGCATAATAAAATGTGCGGTTCGATTGTGGACGTATTAATTGCGTTTGTTCCCGAAGCGTCAATGGGAACGGCAATTGAAATGTGGGAAGCGCATCAAGGCGGAGCGGTTATCATAACGATTAGCCCGCTTGTTGTAAACTGGGCGGTACGTTTTTTGAGTCACGCTGTTTATCCTGATTTGACGTCGTTTCTCGAAGCGTTAAAAAACGGAAACATTGCGGAAATCGTCAATTTTCATCGGAACGAAAAAAGCAAATTTTAACGTTTCAAGCAGAAATATCCTCAATAGAGAAATATTTTCTCACAATATTCAATTCGCAGGCGATTTATAAAATTACGGCTGAAAATTTTTTAGAGATTACTCTTTGAAATCCGCCTTGACAGCCCATGAACAACACGCTATACTCTTTATCTGTTTATTGATTCGAGGAAATTCCGAATCGATAAATTTTGTGAAAAATCAGGCAAGTTACCTCGATTATTTTATGTCGCGGTTGTCAAAAGTGGATGACAATCAGGTTTTTGATTTCTTAACCTGGTGGAGTTCTTCGTGTTACGAATCTTTCGGCGGTTTCCTTCAATCTATGGAATTGGCTGTCTTGAATGACTCCCAAACAGGTGTCTATTATGAGCTTAATGTTGATAACTCCTGATTTTTTTGATTAAATCAATCCGGTGCGTTTCGTGTTCAGAAATTGTACCGTAATAATGCACATTTTACCAAACCGCAGAATCTGATTTTGTACGATTGTACATATTTTTTCAGCGGAATATCTTGGTTTCATGGATGGAACATAAAGAGAATATTTCAAAAATCACGGTGATTATCGTGCAGAATAATGTCGGAAATCGTGTCCGGCGTTTTTTCACGGATTGTTTTTTACATTTTTAAGGTTGTTACATGTCAAAAAGAAATAACGGCAATCGTCGCCCAAACGGCGGACGCGGCAATTCAAACTCTGTCTCTTCGTCTCCCGCGCGGAACGTTTCTCGTTCCGGCAAAGTCACAACGCCGCGTCCCGGACCGAAGCCGATTGCTCCGCGTCGTCCTCGCGGCGAAGTTGATTCAAGCGGAAATCTTGATCCTAACGCATTTTACAACGACGAAGGCGCGCTCGAATTGCATCCGAACGGTTACGGTTTTTTGCGTAATCCGAATTTCAATTATGCTCGTCAGCTTTCCGACCCGTTTGTGCCGGGAAATATGATCGAAAAATATGGATTCCGCGAAGGCGTTTATATTCGCGGTTCGGTTCAGCCGGGACAAAAGGGAACGGGTCCGCGTCTGCGGGAAGTGCACGACGTGGACGGAATGCCGGCGGAGGATTATTCTAACGTCAAAAATTTCGAAGAACTTACGCCGATCAGCCCGGAAGAATGGTATCGACTGGAGACGACGCAAAGTACAATGACGACGCGAGTTATGGATTTACTCACGCCGCTCGGACGCGGACAACGCGCGTTAATTGTCGCGCCGCCGCGTTCCGGCAAAACGGTTTTGCTGCACGATATTGCGCAAGCGATTCGCGCAAATCACAAAGAAGTGAAAGTGATCGTGCTTTTAATTGACGAGCGTCCCGAAGAAGTGACCGATTTCAAACGTTGCGTCGATGCGGAAGTCGTGGCGAGCAGTCTCGATTGCGAAATTGAAAGTCATGTACGGCTTGCTCAGATTGTCATTGAACGATGCAAGCGGCTTGCGGAAATGGGTAAAGACGTCTTTTTGTTATTGGATTCGATCACGCGACTTGCCCGTGCGTTCAACAAATGGGTCGGCAATACCGGACGAACAATGACCGGCGGCGTGGACATCAAAGCGATGGACGTGCCGAAAAAACTTTTTGCGACCGCGCGTTTGTTTGAAGAGGGTGGCTCGTTGACGATTGTCGGCACGGCGCTCATTGAAACCGGCAGTCGAATGGACGATCTGATTTTTCAAGAGTTCAAAGGAACCGGAAATATGGAGCTTGTGTTGGATCGTAAACTTGCCGACCGCCGAATTTGGCCCGCAATTGACATTACGCAATCCGGCACGCGGCGAGAAGAAAAATTATTTCCGCCGGAAATGCTTCGCGGCGTAACGATGTTGCGGCGAATGCTCGCTCAAATGAATCAGGTCGAAGCAATGGAAGAACTGACCGGCAAATTAGGACGTTACCCAACGAATGCCGAGTTTATTTTCTCGTTCATTGAACGAAGCTCCAAGTATTGATATTTCGTTCTCATGTCGGAATCGGAAGACGATTACAATTGGAATCACATAGCGGCAAATGAAGCGGATTTCACGTCGTCTTTCGCGGACGATTTTGCCGGCGATGTTGTTGTGTCGGAGGAATTGTTAGAGGAATTTGCGGAAGAAAACAACGCGATTCCTTCCCCTTCGGCGCTTGACGTCGGCGTTATCGGCGAAGTTCCTTCGTGCGATGCGGATTCTTACGTTCATAAAACTTATCGGCGAAGTCCGCCGCAGCTTTCCGACGAGTTGACCTACTTAAAAGGCGTCGGACCGCAGCGGGCGGAATTGCTGCTCAAGCTCGGTATTCGGCGCGCGGCGGATTTGTTGTTTTATTTTCCCCGCGACTACGTTGATTTGACCGACCGTCGCAGCGCGGAAGAACTCGCGGAAGGCGAAACGCAAACGGTGCAGGGAATCATTGATTCTCTTGAACGCAAGCAAACGCGGCGCGGAACGATGCTCGCAATGGGAATGATTTGCGAAGGCGGCGGATATGTCCGCGCATTTTGGTTCAATCAATTGTATCTCGCCGAGCAGATGGCGTCGGGACGGCGTTTGCTGCTTACCGGCAAGCCGAAATGGGATCAAAACAATTATTGGGTTTTCATGCACCCAAAACTGACGTATCTTGCCGATGATGAAGACCCGAATCAAGCGCTTGAACCGATGTTGCCGGTTTATCCGTTGACGGAAGGTTTGCAGCAACATCATTTGCGGAAAATCTTACGGAATGCGCTGCCGTCGTATGCGCCGTTGCTTGACGAAGTCTTTCCCGAACCGTTTTTGCGGCGGCATAATCTTCTTCCGATTCACGACGCGGTTTGGCAAATTCATTTTCCAAAATCCGATCAGGAAGCGGCGTTGGCGCGGCGGCGGTTCATCTTTCAGGAATTGTTTATTTTGCAGGCGTCGCTTGCGATACGGCGACTCCAGCATCAAACGCGGTTGAAAGCGCCGGTTCTTGAAATTTTGCCGAAAATCGACGTTCGCATCCGAAAGTTGTTTTCGTTCGCATTGACCGAAGCGCAGGAAAACGTCGTTCGGGAAATCGTCGCCGATATGCGTCAGCCGATTCCGATGAATCGGTTGTTGCAAGGCGACGTGGGAAGCGGCAAAACGGTTGTTGCGGTTTACGCGATGTTATTAGCGGCGGCGCACGATCATCAGGCGGTTTTTATGGCTCCGACGGAAACGCTGGCGCGTCAGCATTTGCGGACTTTGCGGCGGATGTTAGAACAGAGCCGCGTGAAAATTGCCGAACTTTTCGGCGGTCAGAAAACTTCCGAACGCGCGCAAACCCTTGCGGACATTGCGTCGGGCGACGCGAAAATCCTTGTCGGAACGCAGGCGATTATCGCGAACGACATTGATTTTCATCGACTCGGATTAGTCGTGATTGACGAGCAGCATAAATTTGGCGTGCGTCAACGCGCCAAATTAAAAACGGGTGCGAGCTTCGATCCGCATTATCTTGTGATGACCGCAACGCCGATTCCGCGAAGCGTGACGATGACGTTGTTCGGCGATCTTGACGTTTCCGTCATGAATCAACTGCCGCCGGGGCGGAAAAAAGTGTCGACGTATCTTGCCATGCCGGAGCAGCGCGGGCAATGGTGGGAGTTTGTCCGCAAAAAGCTGCGGGAAGGACGGCAGGCGTATGTGGTGGCGCCGCTTGTGGAAGAATCGGAACAATTCGACGCGCGCAGCATTCAGCAAACGATGCAAACGCTGAAGAGCGGGGAATTGAAAGATTTTTCGCTGGAAATGCTGCACGGCAGAATGTCCAATGAGGAAAAAGAACGGATCATGGAGAACTTCCGCATGGGCGAAACGCAGGTTCTTGTCGCGACGTCGGTGATTGAAGTCGGCGTGGACGTGCCGAACGCGACGCTGATGACAATTGAAAGCGGCGAGCGGTTTGGATTGGCGCAGCTTCATCAGCTTCGCGGACGAATCGGACGCGGCGGTTACCCCGGTTTTTGCGCCGTTTTTTCCGAACAGGCGTATCAGCCGCAACATGAAGATTCGCTCAAACGGCTTAAAGCGTTTGCGGAAACGACGGACGGATTCAAACTTGCCGAAACCGACTTTGAGTTACGCGGACCCGGCGAATTATTTGGCACGCAGCAACACGGTTTGCCGCCGTTCCGCATTGCCAAGCTTTCCCGCGATAAAGAAATTTTACTTGAAGTCCGCCAAATCGCGACGGAATTTGTTCGCAACGATCCCGGACTTTCCCGGTCGGAACACGCAAAAATCCGCAAACAAATTCTCAATCGATACGGCAAAGTCCTTGATCTCGGCGACGTAGGATAAAGGACGCGTCTGAAAATCTTGCGGCGGCGACCGGGCGCCTTCTCTCGCGCACATCCCGCGTCTCGTCATGGCGCCCCGAAACTCGGCGAGAGTTGAACTTCGCCGCGAAGCCGCGAAGAATCGCGAAGGAATCACGAAGAATTTTTAAAGTGGGGCAAATGGTAGTCCGAGTGTTGAACCGTCGCCGACATTCCGGTCTGCCATTTTTCACTTTTCGTTTTTCACTTTTAGCTTTTAACTTTCTGAAACCACCCCGTCGGTCGGCTGCGCCGTCGGGCGCCCCTCCAACGGAGGGGAATTTGTCTTAGGCGACAGGTTTCAGATTCCAGTATCCAGGTACTAGGGTTGGTTTCAACACATTCACC
>JAISZO010000202.1 GCA_031269105.1 Planctomycetaceae bacterium
GTTTTTTTAATATATTTGAATTAAATGCACTTTTGCGCACCCATCGAAGGTGTTCAAAATTACTAAAATAGATAAAAAACACGGAAATTTCGGCTTAAAATTTTTGGAAAGTACAGTTAAAATGAGATTAAAGTAACATTTCAACGAAATACACGTTTTTGAAGCCCTCGCTCTTTAGAATAAAAGTAGCGGTACAACACTCGCCAAAAATAAAGCGGCGAATACAATTCGCCGCCGTAATGACGTTTATTTTCCCGACAACGGAAGAATCAGATAGCGGAGCGTGTATTCCTTCTCTTTCAGTTTGAACTGTTCAAGCGGGTGCGCGCCCCAACTGTCGTCGCCGCCGACGCCTTGCTGGACAAGATCAATATTAACGTAAATTTCGTCTTCAGACGTTGGAAGTTTGTACGGATGATCCTGCGTTTCCAACGCTTCGCGCGGAATCCGGCTTGCGCTGAAAGCAATTGTTCCTGCGTCCGGTTTGTATTTGTCGCCGCGATTCTTTATATCCTCTTCGGTCGGTAACGCGGTAATTAAAATTCCTTCGCCGGCGCTGTTGACGAATTGCACCCAACGCACGTCGGTGCGGTTACCAAACTCGCCCGGCTCCGAATAATGAACGTACATTTCGTCCACCGTCGTTTTGTAATGTCCGATAAGCGAGCCGGTTTTGCGGTCAATATAATTTTCATCGGGTCCGCGTCCGAAATACTCAACCTGATTGTAATCCTTATTTAACGTAAGCCGCGTTCCAACTCGCGGAATTTCCGGCGAATTTTCCGGCTTCGTCAAATGCAGCGAGACAATAACTCCGCCGTCTTCGCGTTCTTCCGTTTCTATTTTCGCGCCGTCGTAAGTTTTCCAAAAACCAAGCCGCTTCGCCATGCCGTTACCGCGATCATTATCCGTCGGCGCACGCCAAAAATCGGGCTTCGGCGGCTCTTTGATAATTTTGTCGAGCGCAACGGCAGTATTCTTTCGCGGCGGAAAAGACGTCGGCGCAAGTTCGCTGTTCAGACGAATTTGTTCATACGCGACAACGTGTCCCTGTGAAATCGGCGGCGCGGCTTTTTTCGTGCGGAACGTTATATTGAAAAACTTTTCTCCGGCAATCGCGGGAAGCGGCGTAACAATTGGAATCTCTTTCGACTCCTGCGGTTGGAGATTTTCAAAACCCGTCAATGCGAAAGTCCGAACAATTTTTCCGCCGACAAGAAAATCAACGGTCGCGGCGTACTCCGACAAGTCTTTGAAGAAAAATCCGTTTTTCACGCGAATCGTTGAATCGTTGATTTTTTCAATTTTGATATGTTGATAAACCTTTTTCACTTCGGTCAATCCCGGATGCGGCGTGCGGTCGGCGTTAATCAATCCGTTCATGCAAAAATTCTGATCGCTCGGAACGCCCGGCGGTCCGAAATCGCCGCCGAACGCAAAATAACGAGTCGAATTATTATTGGATTGTTTTAGCGAAAATCCCGCGCGGGGCGATTTGGAAACGGCGTTTTGCGGAACATCGGTTAAAAGTCCCTGATCAACCCAATCCCAGATGAAACCGCCTTGCAGTTGCGGATGTTGTTCAATCGCGTCCCAATAAATCTGCAAATCGCCGATACTATTGCCCATCGCGTGCGCGTACTCGCACATGATATACGGACGGTCGCGGCGTTCTTTCGCGTAATCCAACAGCGAACCGACTTTCGGATACATCGGGCAGATAATATCCGTATTGCGGCTTCGTCCCGCTCCTTCATACTGAACAGGTCTTGTTTTGTCGCGTTCTTTGAGCCAATCGTAAGTCGCCTCAAAGTTTGTCCCGTTTCCCGCTTCGTTGCCGAGCGACCAAATGATCACCGACGGATGATTCTTATCGCGTTCATACATCCGAATTGTTCTGTCGAGATGCGCTTTGTCGAAAAGCGGATTTTTGGCGAGCGATTCCGCGCCGTAACCCATTCCGTGCGATTCGATATTCGCCTCGTCAATCACATACAGCCCGTAATGATCGCATAACTTATACCATCGCGGATCGTTCGGATAATGCGACGTGCGGACGGCGTTGATGTTGTTTCGTTTCATCAATTGAATATCTTCGAACATCGACTTGGGCGAAACCGTATGACCGTTGATCGGATCATGTTCATGACGATTCACGCCTTTTAAAAGAATCGGCTTGCCGTTGACAAGCAATTGACCGTCTTTAATCTCCGACGTGCGGAAGCCAACAATCGTAAAAACGGGTTGTTCAGAATCTTTGATAGAAACTTTTAAGTAATATAAATAAGGTATTTCCGCCGTCCAAAGAGCGACGTCTTTAACCTCAAAAGGTTTCATGGAAATCGTCTGTCTGCCGGGAGCAATTTCATAAGTATCACAATGAGTTAATATTCTTCCATGATTGTTTGCATCCAATTTATATTTACTAAAATCCGCCGCAACTTCAACTTTCTGCGTTTCATTGGTTGTATTTTCAATAACCGCGCTGACTTTCAGCGTTCCGTCTGCAAACGTTAAGCCTTTGCATTCGCCGTCTAATTCCGTGACGACTTTCACGTCGGCGATATTCACTTTCGGCAACGGATAAAGAAACACGTCGCGGAAAATGCCGGAAAGCCGCCAAAAATCCTGACATTCGAGCCACGAACCGTCCGACCATCGGAATACTTCGACGGCAATTTGATTTTTGCCCGGTTTGACATATTTCGTAATATCAAATTCTACCGCCGTGCGAGAATCTTTTCCCATACCGACTTTTTCGCCGTTCACCCAAACGTAAAAACACGATTCGACTCCGGCAAAATGCAGAATGATATTTTGCCCGTCGTAAGTTTTGGGAATTTCAAAATCGCGGCGGTACATTCCGACCGGATTGTAATCGGACGGAATCGTCGGCGGCGTCCATTTGCCGTTGGTCTTCGCCCAAGGATACGGAATGTTCACGTAAATCGGATAATCGTTGACGATTCCTCCCAAATCTTTCGGGGCGAAATCTTTCAATTGTCCGATCAACTTCGGAACCTGCCAATTGGAGGGAACCGGCAAATTCAGCCATTTCGCGTCGTCGAAGTCCAGTTTCGCAAAATCGGCGATTCTGTCCGCCGGTTTCGGTACGAGATGAAACTTCCATGTTCCGTTCAAGAGAACGCACGATTTTTCAGCGCCGTTGTAGAACGGAACAACGGCAGACGATCTCGGCGGCAAAGTGTTGATTCCCGTGATTTTCGGATTCAGCCACTCCGTGAGATTTTCCGCATTTTCCTGAGCGCTCAATCCCGCCGCCGTTAAAACGACGGTCAGTAATGTTAATGTTAAGATCTGTTTTTTCATAAGTTTCTCCTAAATAAGTTGATGCGATTTTGGTTTTAAAAAATTGGTTTCATTTTTCTATTATAAACTCGTCGATTGCTTTACTGCAACGTCATGCCGAGTTCGTTCATCAGAAACGCCCAAACGTCGGCGGATTCGTCGATGACTTTGCTGATCGGTTTGCCCGCGCCGTGTCCCGCTTTGGTTTCAATGCGAATCAATGCGGGACGCTCGCCGGTACTTTTTTCCTGCATCGACGCCGTAAATTTGAACGAATGCGCCGGCACAACGCGATCGTCGTGGTCGGACGTCGTTATTAACAACGCCGGATAATTCACGCCGGATTTAATGTTGTGAAGCGGCGAATACGAAAGAAGATATTGAAACATTTCTTCGCCGTCTTCGCTTGTACCGTAATCAGTCGCCCATGCCCAGCCAATCGTGAATTTGTGATAGCGAAGCATGTCCATCACGCCGACCGCCGCAATGCCCGCGCGGAATAAATCGGGACGTTGCGTTACCGTCGCGCCGACTAAAAGTCCGCCGTTAGAACCACCCTGCACGGCAAGTTTTTGCGGCGACGTATATTTTTCGGAAATCAGAAATTCCGCCGCCGCAATGAAGTCGTTGAAGACGTTTTTCTTTTGTAATTTTGTTCCGGCTTTGTGCCACGTTTCGCCGTACTCGCCGCCGCCGCGCAACACCGCAACCGCGAAAATTCCGCCGCTTTGAAGAAACGGCAGACGAAGCGCCGAAAACGACGGCGACATACTAATATTGAATCCGCCGTAACCGTATAACAACGTCGGATTCGCACCGTCTTTTTTGAGTCCTTTTTTATAGGTCAGAAAAATCGGAACTTTCCGTCCGTCGCTGTTGGAATACCAAACTCTTTCGGTAACGAACTCGTTCTGATCAATATTCAACGCCGACGGAAACAACTCTTTTTGCTCGCCGCTTTCCATGTCGCAACGGTAAATCACGGTCGGATAAGTGAACGACGTGAACGCTTGAAAATATTCCGTTTGATCTTTTTCGCCGGAAAAGCCGGTTACGCCAAGCGTCGGAAGTTCAATCTCGCGCAGCCGTTTTCCGTTTCGGTCGTAAACATACGCGACGTCCGCCGCGTCTTTCAAATAAGTAACGACGAATTTCCCGCCGATACACGTTACGGCGTCAAGAAGCGAATCGGTTTCGGGAATCACGTCCGTCCAATGTTCTTCCTGCGGATTTCGCGGATCGACAAGAACGAGCCGTTTGTTCGGAGCTTTGCGGTCGGTCAGCATATAAAACTTACCGTCCAGCGCCGTAACGATATCTTGTTCCGAATCAAACGTCAATACAATCGTTTGAAAGCCCGCGTTTCGTTTGAGCAAATCTTTGAAGACAAGCGAATTGCCGTAAGTGGATTCGCCTTCGCTGATAAATAAAAACCGCTCGTCTTTATCGGTAAACGCTCCTATCGTGCGAAGCGGATGTTCTTTGTTTTCGCGAATCAACGAATCGGCGTTTTGTTCCGTTCCGATTTTATGATAGAAAATTTTCTGATACTCGTTTTTCGCGGTCAGTATTTTATCTTTCGGCGGCTCGTCGTAGCGGCTGTAATAAAATCCGTCGCGTTCCCACGCGATACCGGAAAACTTGACCCATTGAAGATGATCGGTCAACGTTTTTCCCGATTCAATATCCAATACGAAAATTTCATTCCAATCGGAACCGCTTCGCGCGATAGAATACGCGAGATATTTTCCGTCGCGCGAAACCGCCGTGCGCTGCAAACTGACAGCGCCGTCGTCCGAAAGTTGATTCGGATCAATCAAAACGCGCGGCTTCGCGTCGGGCGTATCGACGATATACAACACCGATTGATTTTGCAAACCGTCGTTTTTGAAATAAAACATTCGCCCGTTTCGCACAAACGGCGTCGAATATTTCGGATAATTGATCGTTTGCGTCATTCGTTCCCGCAAAGCGTCGCGGAACGGAATTTTTTCGAGATACGCGCGAGTCCATTGATTTTCGGCGTCGATCCAATTTTCGAGTTCGGGAGAACCGTTGGTTTCCATCCAGCGATACGGATCGGCGACGGTTGTGCCGAAATAATCGTCTTTTTGTTCGCTCTTTTGCGGCTTCGGATAATTAAAATCCGCCGCGTTTGTCTTTTCGTGCATGATCATTTCCGGCAATACGAACAATGTTATCCAGAAGACTATTTTCTGAAGAAAGTTTCTTATCATTTTATTTTCCTTTGTTAATAAGCGAAATTGTTAAGCGTTGAGAAACAAAACGTTTAATAATACTTTAGCAAATTTTACGTCAAAGACAAGAGCGTGATAAATAACGCTTTACTTCTCTTTTATCTCATTGTAAAATAGACGAATGATCTTTGAGAAAATTCTTTATTGGTGGTCGCGTCCGGCGGGGTGGCGCGACGTCCTTGCGATTGCCGTACCGATGATTATTTCATCTGGTTCGTGGGCGATTATGAATTTTGCCGACCGCGTGATGTTGACATGGTACAGCGAAAATACCGCCGAATTGTTCGCGCACGAAAACGTCGCTCAACCGGCAAGCGAAATCGCGGCGGCGGCGACCGGCGCGGCAACCGCGGCGGGTTCGCTTTATCTGGTGATTACGTCGCTGCCGCTCGGAATCATGATGTTGATCAACGCTTTTGTTTCGCAATATTACGGAGCCGGAAAACCGCATCGCATTGGTCCCGTCGTTTGGCAAGGCGCGTTTTTCGGCATGATTCTTTTGCCGGTTTACGTTTTACTTGAACCGGTTTTCGCGTCGGTCTTTTCGTTGATGAAACACGAACCGGGACTGATCGTGTTGGAAAAACGGTATATGCACTTTGCGTTGTACGGCGTTGGCGCGCAAATTTCCGCAGAATCTATCGCCGCGTTTTTTATTGGTCGCGGCAAAACGAGAACCGTAATGAGCGTCAATATCGTCTCCGACGTCGCAAACGTGTTGATCGGGTTTCCGCTGATTTTCGGACGTTTCGGATTTCCCGAACTTGGAACCGGCGGCGCGGCGCTCGCAACGACGATTTGCATGTGGTTTCGCTTTCTCGCATTTTTCTCGCTGATGTTCGTCGCCAACGGGAGAAACGATCAGTTTTGCGTTCTTCGCGGACGCCGTATCGATCTTTCATTAATCAGGCGGATTTTTCGATTCGGATTTCCCGGCGGCGTGGAATACATGTTCGAAACGATTAGTTTCAGCGCGTTCATTATGCTGATGGGAACGCTCAATCCGCAAGCGTTGTCGGCGACGGCAATCGCGTTTAGTTTGAATTCGCTTTCCTTTTTGCCGTTGATTGGAATGGGAATTGCGGTGATGAGTATTGTCGGACGTTATCTCGGCGAAAACCATCCCGAACTGGCGCAACGCGCAACTTTGACCGCGTTGACGCTCGGTTTGATTTCCAATAGTTTTTTCGTGATTTTGTTTCTCTTTTTTCCCAATTCGTTGCTGTACGCTTACATGATGTTCAGTGACGCGGAGAGCTTCGCGCCGCTTCACGATATGACCGTGATTATTTTGCGGTTTATCGCAATTTATCTTCTTTTCGACGGCGTGAATATCGTTTTTATGTCCGCGATTAAAGGCGCGGGCGACACGCTCTATTTGTTGTTTGCGACGCTGATTATGGCTCCGATTTTAGCGGGAACGTGCTTGTTGTTCATTTGGCTTGGATTCGGAGTTTACGCCTGCTGGACGATTCTCACCGTTTGGACGTGCGCGTACGCCGGAATTTATGGACTTCGATTCTTTCAAGGGAAATGGAAAAAAATGCGCGTGATTGAACAAGATTATACGGCGGAGTAACGGCGGTTTTCAGCCGTTGATACTTTTGACGCGACCGTAAGCGTCGTTCCAGCGTAACAAATTATAATTTCTCGCGAAATTTGCTTGAACGCGTTCACGTTTGGGATTGTTAATTTTACTTTCAAAACAATAATTTTAACAGTTGCGTTTCCGTATTATTTCTTCTCTTGACGAAAGAATGCGCGTCCGTAAAAAACGGCGATCAGTTCGCCTTTGGCGTTGACGATGCGAACAAGATAACTTCCCAAACTTTTCGAGCGGCTAATCTCTTCCGCTTCGGCGTAAAGCGTATCGCCGACGCGCGACGGTTTAACAAATGAAATATTCGACTCAATTCCAACGGCGACGTTTTCATACGAATTGCAGGCAAGCGCAAAAGCGTAATCGGCAAGCGTAAAGAGCGCGCCGCCCTGAACAATATCCACGCCGTTAAGATGATGTTCGGTTACGACAAGCGACGCTTTGCCGTAGCCCGGACGCACAACCTCCGGCTTGATTCCCTGATTCAAAACAAAACGATCCCGCGACAAAACCCGTTCAAGAATTTCCGAGTTTTTCAATTCGTCCGCAATTTTCGGCGGCATTTTATTTTCTATTCTATTCAAAAAAGGTTAACAAAGTTTGTCTCATCCGCAAAAGCCGCTAGAATAAAACCGAGCGATGAAACGTCAAATCAACTCAAAACGATCCGCCGCTTAAAACGGAGAATAGCGGTCAATGAGTTTTGATCCCCAGTTGCGGCGGTATCCGTCATAAACGCTGCCGCTTGTGATTATTTTAATATCTCCGGTACATCGTTCGCTCAAAATCGTGTTGTCCGCCTGAATATCTTCCGGTCGGGCATAGCCGATAAATTCGATTTGCATAATTTCCTCGTTGATCGTCACGGTATCGGTTCCTTCGAGAAGAAGAACGCCGTTTTCCAGAACCGCCTCGACGCTACAGGTAATTTTAAATTCCAGCAAATCGCGGCGCGTGATACTTGAGTCGTTTTTGAATTGACTGTCGATTTTTCCGCCGATTGCCGGTTTACCGCCCGTGAAACTTGCCGCGCCGATTTTCAGTCCGCTCAAGCTGAACCAATTGGTAATGCTGTAATCGGCGTTCATTTTTCGTTTACGTTCCATTTCGCCTTCGTTTTCCGACCGCCAGATTTTTTTGGCGACGACGGTTACAAGATCGTGTTTACGAAACGTGCGCGGCGACTGTTGCGGACGCGCCGTGAACGACGTTGCGTTGAGCGTCAGCGTCGCCCGTTCTTCCATGCGCCGCGTCGGCGTCGTATGCAAACTTGCCGTTTGCGCCCCGGCAAATGTCGAAACGACGCTTTGCAACGTCAGAGTTACGATAAGCGTTAAGATGTTTTTTTGCATTTTGGATTCTTCCGTGAATGAAGTTAAAAGGGAAATGAAATGTCATTATTTTTTATTTTTGAATGGTAAAGACCGTCAAAGTTGTCGTTTCATTTGTGATAATTCAAACATTTTTGAATATTGCGTCGCAATACTTTCATAATCCCAAAAATCAATTCGACTTTTAATTGGATTAAATATCGAACGATTGATAATACTGTCAAATAGTAATTTCCGGGCTTTCGCAGCAACAATAAAAAATCTGGCAAAATAATCTTGTAATTCAAAAAATTTCATTAATGAATTTTGAATATCAGTTGAATGTTCAACCTCAAAAAAGGAATGCGGTAATTTTCTTTCATTAAACCATACAACATCAACGGTAGTCGCTCGACAAAGAATTTCAGGATATGTAAATTCATAGATTTTTTCTAATGTAACAATTTCTCTTAATGGTTTTTCCAAAAATTTACGGTTCTTATCTTGTGCAGGAACGCAAGTTTTAAGTTTTTTCATATTACCAATCTCCACTAATAATCCCTGATAATAAGAATGTGTAAATAAATTTTCTTGTTTCTTGTCCGATTTCTTTATTTGAAATTTTTCTAAAACTTCATCCTTAAATTCTGTTAATGCCCATAATCCCGGTCGTATTTTGAAGAAATTACTATTTTTCTGGACAATTCGCCGTACACTTGCGTATGGAGTTTTAGTTTTCCATAATGAAAAATCAACTAAAGTATTCAACTGTCCAAATGTCGCATAACCGCCGTTTTGACGCATTGCATCAATGACTATTTCTGTTTGATTCATTGTATTTTAACCTTTATTAAAAAATGATAATAAAAATTCATAACGCCTTTTGAATCGTGTTGTGTTATCTAGAAATATCAATAGTTACAAACGGGCAACAAACATCCTTTCATCCGATTTAGTTTTTCCCTTGCAAATCAATTTCCACCGTTCCTTGCGCAACAACCATACCGAGATTTGTTTGCTGTTTATCGTTCAGCGCTTCCACCGGAATCCATTCGCCGGAGCGTCCGTCTTGTTTGGCGCGTCCGAGCATTTTGATTTCAATTCCGTTGTTTCGCACGTACATTGTCACCACGTCCGAGCGTTTTACCAACACCGGCTGTTCCAGTTGCGAAAGCGTTATCGGCGTTCCTTCCCGCAAAGGACGCAACGCCGCTTTGCCGAGAACGTCCTCCAACCGCACGGCGATATTCGGATCAATTTCCGTTTCGCCGTTGAGTTTTACCGTCACGCCGTTGACCGTGCGGTCGCGCGTAACATACTGCGGCAGTTTCGATTCGGTTACGTAATCCAATTTCACGTCGGCAATCGTGAGAATCTTTCCCTTCGGAACCGCGTGACGCATGACGACGATTTGCGGCGGCAGCGACACATACGCTTCGGCAAACATTGTAGAATGTAGTCCGGTAGTCGCGTTCCTGTTTTGGCATTGCAATTCAAACCACTGTTTGCCAAGCCATTTTTCGTTGCTATCGGTAGGCGAAGTCGAAACGGACTTCTTTTTCGGATCGTCCGTCACGGCGCGAATCCCGACGATTCCGCCGCCGGATGCGATTTGCATTTCCTTTTCCGGCGTAAACGTAATGCGAACTTGCCAGGGCGCGTCGCGGCTGACGTTTTGTTGCAGAAACGTCAAGACGGCAAATTCAACCATTTTTTCTTCATTCGTACTTTCGGCGAAATTGCTTTGATTCGCGGCGTGAGAATTTACATCGCTATTTGTTTGTTTATTTTTATTTGTCTCCGCGTTGATATTTGGCGCCGGATGTTGCGCTGATTGCGTTTGCGGTAAGCGTCTATTTCCCGCCATAACAGTTACGCGGCTTGCTCCGGCAAATGCGTGACGTTCGACCGGAACGCCTTGCAAACGAAGAAAATCATAAATCTCGCGATAGGTTGTCGTCCGGTCTTTTCCGGCAACCGGCGCGGGAAACAAGACGATCTCTTTCAGCGACGCCAACGATTCCGCGTCGTCGTCCGCGTCGGGCGTAATCGCGGCGACGTCGCCAAGCGTTACCGCCGTACTTTGGCAAATCACCGGATCGCCCCGAAACGTTACCGTCGCGGCGAATGAAAGCGTCTCGCAAAATATAAGACAACAGAAAATAAAAAGGCGAAAGAGTTTCATAATTGTCCTTAATCGGTGTCTCCGCGAGAGCTAAAATTTTAAGCGTGATGAATATTACCTTTGAGTTTTTCGCTTACCGCTTAATGTTGATGACCGTTTGCAGGATTTCGTCGCCGGTTCGCGTCACCTGACTGTTTAACTCAAAGGCGCGTTGCGACGTAATCATATCGATCAGTTCGTTGACCGGCTCGACATTCGACATCTCCAGCGAATTTTGTTTCAACACGCCGAAACCAACGTCGCCCGGTTCGCCTTCAATCGGCGGACCGGAAGCGTTTGTCTCGGCAAAAAGATTTTCGCCCAACCGCAGCAATCCTTCAGGGTTCGCAAAAATCGTCAGTCCGATCCGTCCGATATTTGTCAGCGTCGTATCCGGCGGCTGCTGCACAAAGACTTCGCCGCTTTCCTGAATCTGAACGTAAGTCGCGTCTTCGGGAATGGTAATATTCGGATCGAGCGCACGTCCCGAATGTCCCGATCCCAAGACAATCCGTCCGTCTTCGGCGCGGGAAAAGTTTCCCGCCCGCGTATAAAGCGGCTGACCGGTGAACGGGTCCTGCACGCGGAAAAATCCCTCGCCAGCAATTGAAACGTCCAGAGCCCGGTCGGTTTGATTGTGCGCCCCCTGACTAAATTGCGATTGAATACTGCTGACCCGCGTTCCGACGCCGACGGAAATACCGGTCGCGGTAAAACTTCCGCCCGCGTCCTGCAAGCCCGGATATTTCAGGTGATCGTAGAACAGGTCTTCAAAATTGCACCGCTGCTTCTTGTACGCGGTGGTTTCCATGTTGGCGAGGTTATTGGCGACGGTATTCAATTTCGTTTCCATACCGATCATGCCTGTCGCCGAAGTGTATAAAGTTTGTAAACACATGATTTCCTCTCAAAGTTAAAGGTTTAAGGTAGCAAGTTCCAGTATGAGTTTGCCGGTTTGTTGCGGACTCATGGGAGTTAAAAACGAAAAGTTTCGCTCTCCCGCTTTTACGTCCGCAGCACTCTTCCGATAAGCCCTTCGGTCATTTGGTCTTGCTGCTGAATCATTTTGACGTTGGTTTCAATCAAACGCGAGGCGGCAATCAATTCGACCATTTCCGCCGCAGGATCGACCGCCGACCCCTCGTAATGACCGGATTTAATACTTCGCGCCCGATCCTCTTTCGGCGTGAAACCCGCGTCGCATTTGAACATATTTTGTCCTTGTTTGACCATTTGGAATTTGTCATTCGGCAGAACCAACGCCACCTGAATCGCGTCGCCGCCCTGAATGATTGCCGCGTCGCCGTCGCGCACGTCCCAACGTTCATTCGGATTGAGAACAATGGGGGTTAAATCCGTATCGCACACCGCGTATTGCGTCGGACCGCTGTACGCGACTAACTGTCCGTCGGACAAGACGTCAAATTGTCCCGCCCGCGTCAGAAGCTGCTCGCCGGTCTGTATGTTTTGCACGACAAAATAGCCCTCGCCGACAATTTCCATATCTTCTTTATTGCCCGACGCGATCGATTTTCCCTGCTTAAATTCCGTCAATGTTCCGATTGTCCGCACGCCGCCGGAAACGTCGTTCATCGTGCCGGAATACTCGACGTCTTGACCGAGTTCCGTTCTTTTCGTAAAACGCGCCTGCTGCATCGCCAATTCCCGCTTGAATCCCGGCGTGTTCACATTGGCGATATTGTTGGCAATCGTTTCAAGACGGTAATTTTGAGCATGCGCTCCTTCGGCGGAAATATAAAGTCCAAACGACATGAGTTCTCCTTTCCTTTGACGACGGGTTTCCTCAATGATTGTTCCCGACAAAGCCCGATCAGTCCCTCTTTGCTAAAAAGCGCGATGATTTTGATGCGGCGTATTATGAGAAATTCCCCGAAAGCGTGCAAGACCAAAATCTTTGGGAATTTTCGGTTCGGCGGAAAGTCCGGCTGACCTTTGCCGCAAGTCCTTCTCTCAGCCAATATGGACAAAATAGAGAATTGTGCTATGCTGACAATCAAAGTTTCTTTCATTTGGCATGTATTTCAGAGAGGATTCCGATGAGAACGCCAAGCAATCCGATTTATCTCCCAGAATTGCGGGAAATGCTCGTAGAAAATAACGCGGAAGAAATGCGGGAATTTTGCCATGCGCTGCACCCTCTTCATACGGCGGAACTCATGGACGGCTTGGAACCGGCGGAGATTTGGTCGGTTCTGAAAAATGCCGATTGGGCGATGGCGGTGGAGATTTTTGGTTACTTCGACGAATCATTGCAGGTTGAGATTTTTGAAGCGGCGCCGCGCGACGAAATCGCCGATCTGATTGAACATCTGCCGTCGGACGACCGCGTGGACGTGCTGCAATCCACCGCCAAAAACGTTGTCGCCGAATTGATGCCGCTTGTCGATAACGAAGAACGCAACGATATTCAGCGGCTCAGCGCGTTTGCCGACGGAACGTGCGGCGCGGAAATGACGACCGATTTCGTGCGGCTGCGCGAAACAATGACGGTTGAAGAAGCGTTGCAGGAAATCAGCCGCCAGACGGAGGAAATCGAAACGATTTACTATTTGTACGTTGTTGACGACCAAGATCGTTTGGTAGGATTGATCTCGGCGCGTCAGATTCTCAACGCGATCAACCGTCCGCAAACGCCGATTCGCGAACTGATGAAACAGAATCTGATTACGGTTCGGGCGGAAGAAGACCGCGAAGTTGCGGCGAAAGAAGTCGCGCGGTTTGACTTTCTTGCGATTCCGGTGATCGACGAAGAATGTCATATTCTCGGAATCATCACGCACGACGACATTATCGACGTGGTGCAAGACGAAGCGACGGAAGACGCTTACCGCATGGCGGCTATCGGTCCGATGGACGAGAGCTATCTTCAAGCGCCGTTTCTAACGATCTGGAAATCCCGCGCGAGTTGGCTGAGTTTGTTGTTCCTTGCGGAATTGGCGACGTTTACGATGATGTCGCATTTTGACAAAGTGATTGAAAAGGTGTTAATTCTCTCTTTTTTTGTCCCTTTGGTGATGTCCACCGGCGGAAATTCCGGCTCGCAGGCGGCGACGCTTGTCACCCGCGCGCTGGCGCTCGGCGAAATTAAAGTCCGCGATTGGTTGCGAATCATGCGTCATGAATTGCTGATGGGACTTGCGCTCGGTTTCGTGTTAGGAGCCATTGGTTTTATTCGCGCGTTTTTTTTCACGTCGAAAAGTATGCTTGACGACGTAAGCCGCCCGCTTTTGTCGCTGACAATTTGCCTGACTGTCGCCGCGATTTGTCTGTTCGGCACGATAATCGGCGCGATGCTGCCGTTAGGATTCAAGCGGCTCGGTTTTGATCCCGGCATGGCGTCCAGCCCGTTTGTGGCAACGTTTGTCGACGTTGTCGGAATTTTGATTTTCTTTTCGATTGCAAAAGTATTTTTGTTGTAAAATCATAAAAGGGCGGTTCTAATAACCTCCTTTCCTCCTTTACAAGATTGAGAGCGTCCTCTATGATTATCTTTTAGAGTTTTTAGTCCGTCCGTTCCTTTTATTTATTCCAATGACGCAACTTTCGATGTTCGATACCGAGAAACAACTCGAAAAAATTTACGAAATCAACGATTTTTTACCGAAACTCTCCGTTTTTGTTGACTTTGAGCATTTTCGTCCCTTGATTGACCAGCATTGTCCCGTGAAACCGCAACCCAAAGACGGAAAAAGTCCTACGATAACGTCCTCGTCTGCAAAGTTCTTGTCCTCAAATATCTACCTTTCCGACGAACAAACCGAATTGCAAATTCACGACCGTCTTTCGTTCCAACATTTTCTCGGTCTTACGAGAGCCGACAAAATTCCCGCCTCTTTTTGAGAAAAAATAATATCTTTCCCATAACTATCAACCCTCAATAAAAACTGAACTTATTAGAACTGCCCTAATGATGCAAGATCATATTTTCAAAAAAATGACATTTCAGGAACTGACCATCGAGGGATTTTCTCGCGCGGCGGTGCAGACTTATTGGCATATTCCCGAAATGAAACTCGGATTCGATTTGGGAGCGCAGCCCTGGAATTTCATGGGAACGCCGCGATGGTTCGTGTCGCATACACACATGGATCACATTTTGATGTTGCCTGCCTATGTCGCGCGGCGGCGGATGATGAAAATGGAACCGCCGATCATTTATATGCCGGAGGAAGGAGTGGATACCGTCAAGCAATTGCTGAGCGTTTTTTCGCGGCTTGATCACGGGCGATTGCCGTGCAAAATTGTCGCGATTGCTCCCGGCGATGAAATTAAATTGTCGCGGGAACTGGTCGTTACGGTTCACCGCACATGGCATACGATTCCGTCGCTCGGTTATCTTGTTTGGGAATGCCGAAAAAAGTTGAAACCGCAATACGCCGGTCTGTCCGAAAATCAGTTGCGCGATCTTGCGATTACCGGAACGGCGCTTTCCGATGAAATTCGACGACCTCGCGTCGCGTATTTCGGCGATAGCACGGCTCGCGGCTTTGACGAAAATCCTGACTTCTATCGCGCCGACGTTTTAATTTTCGAGATGACGTTTGTTGCCGAAGCGCATCGGATGGAAGAAATTCACAAATTTGGTCACTGCCATTTGGACGATATTTTGGAACGCCGCGATAATTTTCAAAATCAACTGTTAATCGCGTCGCATTTCAGCACGCGCTGTCACGATTATCAGATTGTCAACACGGTAAAAAGCCGCGTGCCGGATATGTTTGACGGTCGTCTCACGCTTTGGTTGTAAATAACAGATCGCGTAAAGATTCTTCCTCAACTCAAAATTTTACGACAAACAAAAACGATTTTTCAATAGACATTATTTGAATTTTTCGTAATAGGAAACTTGCAAATTGTGAAAACAAAATATTCCTTTACGGCTTGATTTTTCTGCAAAAAAAGGTCAAAATAAAAGTTATATTGCGACTGCAAAAAAAGTAAGACGTTAATGAAATAATCAATAAAGGTTATAAGAAAAATTATGGAAAAAGATTCGCAAATCCAAATTGAATCATTACAGATTAAAAATTACAAGGTTTTTAAGAATCTTAATATTTCCCGATTGCCTTCTTTTTGCATTATTGTCGGCGCAAACGGAACGGGAAAAAGTACGTTTTTTGACATTTTCGGATTTTTGCAGGAATGTCTTATTTCCAACGTTAATAACGCCGTTCAACGTCGCGGCGGCTTTCGGGAATTGCTCAGCCGTCATTGCGATGAAAACGACGACGTCGAAACCAAATTACAATATCGAATGCCTCTCAACGGAAAACCGCGTCTTGTCACCTATTTTTTGAAAATCGGACGCTCCGCACAAAACGCCAAGCATAAGATTATCGTCAAGCAGGAACGTCTTGCTTTTAAACGCGGCGCATACGGAAGTCCCTATAATTTCCTTGACTTTACCGAAGGACAAGGCGAAGCGGTTACAAATGAAAAAGATTTTGACGAACCGAAAAAACGGCTCAAAAAAGAACAACATAAAATGGAATCGCCCGATATTCTTGCGATTAAGGGAATCGGTCAGCTTGAAAAATTTAAAGCGGCAAGCGCGTTCCGTTCTTTGTTGGAAAATTGGCATGTCTCCGACTTTCATATCAATATGGCAAGAGGAAGCAAAGAATCTGTCGGCGATTTTGAACATCTTTCGGTCAGCGCGGATAATCTTCAACTTGTCGCAAAACACATTTATGAAAATTACCCCGACGTTTTCGAAAAAATGATTAACCGCATGAAACGTTGCGTGCCGGGTATCGGCGGCGTAACGACAATGGGGTCTCCCGACGGGCGTTTGCTGCTGGGATTTCAGGACGGTTCTTTCAAAGACCCGTTTATTGATAAATTTGTCAGCGACGGAACGTTGAAAATATTCGCTTATCTTGTTTTGCTTTACGATCCGAAACCGCATAAATTGTTATGCGTTGAAGAACCGGAAAATCAACTTTATCCTGCGCTGTTAGAGTCGCTGGCGGAAGAGTTTCGCCATTATTCCCGACGCGGCGGTCAGGTTTTGGTTTCGACGCATTCTTACGATTTTCTGAATGCCGCGAAAGTAAACGAAGTCTTTTGGTTGGAAAAAGAAAACGGACAATCTCGTCTTACGCGCGCTTCCGACGATCCGCAAATCGTGGAATACATGAAAAACGGCGATAAAATGGGATGGCTTTGGCGCGAAGGTTTTTTCAAAGGAGCAACGTTGAAATGATAACTCTTGTGATTTTTTTGGAAGAGCAATCGGCGAAAGTCATGTTGGAAAATTTATTGAAGCGGATTTCTTCGTAATACAGAGGTGCATTATGCTTGTTCGAATCAAGACGTTTTCGTTGTTAGGAATCGACGCGGTCCCGGTGGACGTCGAAGTGGACGTGTCGCCGTCCGCCCAGCAGAAAACAATTCTGGTTGGACTCCCCGAAGCGGCGGTTCGAGAAAGCACGCATCGCGTTTCGCGGGCGATTATCAATTCCGGTTATGTCGAAACGACGATGAATATGATTATCAATCTTGCGCCGGCGGATTTGCCGAAACAAGCCGCGTCGTTTGATTTACCGATTTCAATCGGCGTGCTGTGCGCGACGCGGCAACTTAAATCTGCTTTGCTCAACGATTACGCGATGATCGGCGAACTCGCGCTCGACGGCTCGATGCGTCCGGTCAAAGGCGTTTTGCCGATTGCTCTTTCCGCCGTAAAATGCGGGTTTCGCGGATTGATCGTGCCGCAGGACAACGCGCGGGAAGCGGCGGTCGTGGACGATCTCGATATTATTCCGGTAACGTGTTTATCGCAAGCCGCTGGTTTTCTTAATGAAACGCTGACCATAGAATCGTATCCGTCAATCGGAATGCAGCTTTTTGAGGAACGTTCGGTTTACGAATCGGACTACGCCGACGTGCGCGGTCAGGAATCGGCAAAACGCGCTATCGCCGTTGCGGCGGCGGGCGGTCATAACGTGTTGATGATCGGACCGCCCGGCACCGGAAAAACAATGCTCGCCAAACGTTTTGCAAGCGTTCTTCCCAAAATGGAGCTTGCCGAAGCGCTGGAAACAACCCGCGTTTTCAGCGTGTTGGGCTATACCAAAGACGCTCCGCTCATTGCGACGCGTCCATTCCGCGAGCCGCATCACACGATCAGCGAAGCGGGATTGGTTGGAGGAAGTTCGCCGCCGTTGCCTGGAGAAATCAGCTTGGCGCACAACGGCGTTTTATTTCTCGACGAATTGCCGGAGTTCAATCGCCGGACGCTGGAAGTCTTGCGTCAACCGCTGGAGGACGGAACGGTAACAATTTCGCGGGCAACGCGAACAAGCACGTTTCCGGCAAATTTTATACTCATTGCCGCGCTCAATCCGTGTCCGTGCGGTTACCGGAACGATCCGCGCCGCGAATGTCATTGCAGCCCGATACAGATTCAACGTTATATGTCGAAGATCAGCGGACCGTTGTTGGACAGAATTGACATTCATATTGAAGTGCCGCCGGTGGATTACAACGAGTTGTCGCAAACGGCGTCAGCCGGAACGAGCAGCGCCCAGATACGCGAACAAGCGTTGGCGGCGCGCGAGATTCAATCCAAGCGGTTTATCAAATCAAAAGTCCGTTACAACGCCGATATGGGACACCGACAAATTCAGCAGTATTGCCGTATCGACAGCGAAGGACGTCAAATCCTTAAAAACGCGATGAACGAGTACGGACTCTCCGCGAGAGCGCACGACAAAATTTTGCGGATTGCCCGAACGATCGCCGATCTGGAAAACTCGGAAAACATTCAAACGCATCACCTTTTTGAAGCCATTGGTTACAGGACGCTCGACCGTAAACTTTGGACGGCGTGAAAAATTTGCCGATACGTTTGCATGATGCGGCGGACGGAACGTCGCTCCGGCTTCTTCAGGAAAAGAATGGAATATTAATGGGCTGCCTTGAAAAATCGGTATAATCAAAACAATCATTTTACAATGTGTTCTGCGAGATTCTTTCTAAAGTCCGATGTTTGCGAAAACCGATGAAACCAAAGACGACGAATTTGACATTTAGCGCTTTTTCAAGGGTCAAACCGAACTCGATTATTTTGAGAAGGTTAGGTTTTGTGAGAGACATGATTGTTATATCGACGTTGTCCAAATAGAAACAATCTTGAGTTAAAATTTTTATTTTTTCAAAAAAACAAGTTTTTACAAGATGATTGGTTTTTGTCCCCGAAAAATCGGTCGAGTTTTTATTTGGTCAGGCAAGAAAGTATGGGGAAAAAAGTGAAAAAAACGATAAAGAGCGTCGCATGAAAAATTCGCTGGCAAACAAAATTTCATGTTCTGCTGTTTTTGCTCATTTTTCAACTGAAACTTTGCCGATAGAACACGTGGCAACGTATGAGAGGGATTTCACAGACGTTCCGCGCGTACTATTATAAATTATCGTTAGCCCTACCCAGATGTTTGCTTGACAGGGGAAAATGGAACTTTCCTTGAGCAGACAGGGGCGAAAAAATCCAAATGAAAAAGGAGATTCGTTTGGAGAAATAAGAGACCAAGCGTACGAAAATATCGGAGAGCCCGCAATGAAGGTTTTTACAACAGGCCAAGTCGCCAAAATCTGTAAGGTAGCGCCACGCACCGTCAGTAAATGGTTCGATTCGGGCCGATTAAAGGGGTATCGTATACCCGGGTCGCAAGACCGCCGGATTCCGCGAGAGTATCTGATCAAGTTTCTGAAAGAGCATGGGATGCCACTTGGTGATCTCGAAGATGAAACACTTGCAAAAGTGCTAATCGTTGCTCAGGATCAGGTATTAGTCGAGAATCTCAAACGAGAATTACCCGTCGAAAAGGCGTTCAAAGTGGCGATTGCCGCGAGCGGCTTTGACGCAGGAATCCAAGCCGAAAGTTTTCATCCTGATTGTATTATCGTTGACTTCTCGATTGGAAAAGCTGAAGCGTTGCAGATTTGTCAAAATCTGCGGCGAAGCGGCGAGTTTTCGGAAATCATTTTGATCGCGTTGTTGCCGGATGACGGCAGTACAATGAGTTTTGATCGGTCAAGCATTAACGAAACATTCAAAAAACCGTTTGATGCTTCGCTTTTAGCAGAACGTCTTAGAACTTTGATCGGTTCGAGAAAAGAGTTGGTGTAAACCATTTAAGTATCACGCAAGTTCCAGGAAGGAACTGCTAAAATAAGGATGGAACCAGCGCCGTTTTAGCAAAACCGTTTGGGCATTTCGCCGAAACGGTTTTTTATATTTTAAATACCATAAAATTTTAGGGTATCCGTTCACGGCGTTTACGCCGCGAAGTTTGAAAATTGACGTTGTTGAAATGATAAAAATGGTGTAAAACATAATTCATGGACGGCAAGGACAGGATCATCGCCCAACTGCAAAGCGAAAACATGGCGCTGAAAGAGCTGGTCAAGCAACTTCAGGAACGCATCGCCGTGCTCGAAAAGAATTCGTCGAATT
>JAISZO010000349.1 GCA_031269105.1 Planctomycetaceae bacterium
ATGCGTTACAAAATTGTTTGGGAAATTTAGGGTCGAAATACTACAAGCGAATGAAAACATGATTGAATCCGGATTTTCAGTCGTTTGAAAACAGCCGTGTCGATAGCGAATAGAGTATATTAACTCGACTTACACAATAGCGGATGCGGTGTTTTCGGCGTGCGTGCTGAACTCGTTTATCCGCAATTGCAAAGACGTGGAAATCGGAGGACTCTCGCCTATCGTCAATACGCGAGGGGCGTTATTCGTTCATCCGAAAGGGATTGTTCGGCGGACAACGTTTCATGTCTTGTCAATGTATGCGAACAAATTAGAGAAAAACGTATTGCCGATTCGCTTAAACTCCGAAAAATTAGTTCGCGGCAATCAATCCGTGCCGGTTTTGGACGCGATTGTTACTTGCAACGACGCGAAAAATCGTTTTGTCATTGCCGTTGTGAACAAGTCGCCGGATAAAGCGGTTGAGTTTGCGCCGGATTTTGAATTGCTGACCGGTTCTTCGCCGAACGATTATAACGATATCGGATCGGAAAACCGTGTCGTTCCGAAAGAAACAACATTAAAAATCAAGGACGGAAAAATCATCTTGCCACCGCATTCGCTGACTTTTGTAGAATTGCAATAAAAAATATTTGCGGAAACTTCTAAAAACCTCCCTTACCATTTTTCTTCTGTCGAAAAAAATATTCCCAATTTGTTTATTGAAGGTTTTTAGAAGTTCCTTATACAATATTTATTCTAAGCTTTGCATCATTTTATAAATGATTATGCTAAAACCCTTTTACTCTTTCCGCGATTTAATATACGGTCCGAAACCGGATTTACCGAGCCAGAATTGAACGGCATGAGTTACGCCGTCGCCTGTCAGCGTTGCGCCGGAGATGCCGTCCACCTCAAACGCATGTTTCGGATTGGACGAATCGCTTATTCCTTTAATGACGCTTACGGCAACGTTTCCCTGCGAATCATAAACGCTTTTGCCCGACCATTTCGAAAGCCAAAGCGGTTTGGAAATTTCGCCGCCGAGTCCCGGCGTTTCTTTCTGATCGTAAAACGTGACGTTTTCCACCGTGTTCAAATCGCCGTCCAACGCGATAAAACCATACATCGTTGACCACAGTCCTTGTCCATAAAACGGAAAAATATAACGTTTAATTACTCCGTTTTCATCTTTGAGAAGATAAACGACCGCTTTATCCGGCATGATTTTAATTTTTGCCGCATCGTCGTTTGCCGCAATATCCAGCCGGGTTTCTTTTTTCTTAACCAATTCCCGCTCGTCAATCGCGGCAATTTCTTCCGGCTGAAGCGAATCAAGCGTTTTGCCGGTTTTTAGATCGACCGCTTGCGGCACAAGCGACGCAAACAACTGAGTCACGTCGGCGCGTTCTTTTGTCGGCTGACCTTCCGCGTCGAGCAAGTAACCGTCGGCGTTCATCAATCCCGCCGCAACAAGGATATTCGATTTCTTGCCGAGAATTTTATTTTTACTAATAACCGGTTTCAAGGAAACCGCTGCAATCGAAACCAAAACCGCACATACGGCGCACACTCCAACGGCAACGCTCAATGTTTTGAAAATGGATTCTTTTCCCATGATTTATTCCTTTTGTAATTCTCTGTATTTTTCAAATTTAGCAAATAACAATAATTTAATTTTTTTATTTCGTTTGACAACCGATAACATCGTTCGCGATCAAGCAACGATTTGTTTCGTTACCAATCTACCTGATGCGAATCCGCTCGTTTTAAAATATCAATTTGCGACAATGAAAACAGTAAGCATTTTTTAACTTTTTGCCAGTCTCGCAGTTCGTTTGGCAATGTGATATTTGACAACGTAGTAATCAATGAGCGGAGCAGTCATGTTGCCGAATAAAATAGCAAGCATTGTTCCTTCGGGATAGCCGGGATTAAACACTCGCACGATAATTACCGTAATGCCGATAATCAATCCGTAAATATATTGTCCGGCATGCGTCATCGACGCGCTAACCGGATCGGTTGCCATGAATACCATACCAAACGCAAAACCGCCCAAAACAAAATGCCAATAAGCCGGCACGTTGCACGCGACATGCGTTTCGCTTCCGAAATGATTGAGAAACGCCGCAAATCCGCATGCGCCGATCGTCATCGAAAGCATGATCCGCCACGACGCAACCCGCGTAATCAAAAGAATTGCCGCGCCGATCAAACATGCAACAGTCGATGTTTCACCGATAGAACCCGGCGCTCGACCAATAAAATTCGCAAGCCAGCTTGACGCGTCCGACGCCGCCAATTCCTGAAATCCGCCGCGCATCGCGTGCGTCAACGGAGTTGCGCCGGAAAATCCGTCCACCGCCGTCCAAACGTTTTCGCCGGAAATTTGTCCCGCGTAAGCGAAGAAAAGAAATGCGCGTCCGACTAACGCCGGATTTAAAAAGTTTCGTCCCGTTCCGCCGAAAACCTCTTTGCCAATCACTACGCCGAAAGAAATTCCAATCGCAACCTGCCAAAGTGGAATCGTTGGCGGCAACGTCAACGGAAAAAGTAAACCGGTTACGAGAAAACCTTCATTCACGTCGTGCTTACGGACAATAGCAAAAAGAACTTCCCACAACCCGCCAAAAATCAGCGTTACAATATAAATCGGCAGAAAATAAAACGCGCCATGCACGAAACAACCGATAAAATTGTTCGGATTATAGCAAAAATCTTTCACGCCGAACACCGATTCCACCGCGTTATCAATGCCGCGAAAACAAACGGCGCGCCAGTAAACCGCTTCCGCCGTTTTTTTCTGTGAAGCCGCGTCCGCTTGAGACGCGGCGGTTTTTACCGTATCGCTTTTCGGCGAAACGTCATCGCGAGAAAGCATTTTTCCCGCGTTGACCTGTTCGATAAACGTTTTATTCGCCTGATAACCGACGTTATACATTCCCATAATCGTGCAGGGAATCAACGCATAAACAACAATCATCATCATTCGCTTGAAGTCGAGCAAATCGCGGACATGACACGTTCCGTCCGCGTTTTTTTGCGGCGTGAAGAAAAACGAGTCGATGACTTCATAAAGCGGATACAAAACATGCAGCTTGCCGCCCTTTTCAAAAACCGGCTCAACTTTGTCGAAAATTTTTCTCAATAATTTCATGGGGAATGTATTAAAGTTAAAGGATAAAAATTAAGAGTGAAAAGCTAAAAGTTTCACAAGCGGAATGCGTCGCTCTGATATTGAAACAATCCTTTGCCCAACTTTTAACGACTTCAATCAACTTTCTTGTTCGATTTTCGTTAAGACGTTGCGGAGTATTGCGCCGAAGTCGTTTTTGCCCGGATCGACAAACGTGCAAAGCGCAACGTCTTCTTCCGACAATTCTAACGCGCCGAGCGATTCCGCTTGTTCAATATCTCGGATTTCCAACGCGCGGAATAAATAAACCGGCATCATGTCAAGCGGCATGACTTTTTCTAATTGATACGTCGGAAAAATTGCGCGACGTCCGCCGTGCATTCCCGTATTAAACGAAAACCAACGCGGCGGCAGAAACGACGATAAAATCGTCCGCGTGACCGAATAAAGATTGACGCCCGGATAAAGCCATTCCCAAAACGTCCGTTTTTGCAGTTCTTCAATGACCGTTACCTGATTGTGATAACGTCCCAAAACGCAAAGTCCGGCGTCCTCGATTTTTCGACCGCAAAGCACGTTGCCTGAAATGATTCGCGGCTCTTTGTTTTCGAGCAATTCGCCGTCCGTCAATTCTTTGAGACACGCGCCGAGACGAGTGCGAATAAGACGCGGATTTTTGACCAATGGTCCGGCAAGCGAAATCACGCGTTCCGCAGAAAATTTTCCGGTTGTGAAAAGCTGACCAACGGCAATGACGTCTTGATAGTTGACGTGCCAGACTTTTTTCGCGCCGCCGACCGGATCAAGAAAATGAATATGCGTTCCGGGAAGTCCCGCCGGATGCGGTCCCAAAAATCGAACCGTTTCCAGAAACGGCAATTCCGACGCTTCGGGAAAATCGAAACTTTCGCCGACGCAAAGGAAGATTTTTTTTCCGGCAATCCGGCTCAAAACTTTTAAGCCATTGAGAAAATCGTCTTTCCTTTCGGCAATGATTGTCATAGGACGCGGCGCAAGCGGATTGGTATCAATTGCCGTGACAAACAACGAATTTGGCGTCGAATCAATTGCCGGAATCTTGTCGTAAGGTCGAGTACGCAACGCCGTCCAGTAACCCGACGCGATCAGATTTTTGCGGACAATCGATTCGTCGAGCGACGTAAGTTCTTTCGCGTCAAAATGTTCAAACGTTATGGCGTCGTTTTCGTCTCTGTCCGCTTCGAGAAAAACCGAGCGAAAAGCGCGCCGATCACCGCGATAAATTTCAAGGACTTTGCCGCTCGTAGGCGCAGTAAAAAAAACGCCCGGATTCTTTTTGTCCTCAAAGAGCGGCTGTCCCGCTTTGACACGATCGCCGACTTCGACCAACATCGTTGGTTTCATGCCGACATAATCCGGTCCCGTTACCGCAAAATGGCGAATCGGATTGAGCGCGTTTTCGATATTTTGTACCGGCGCACCCGCTAACGGCAGCCGTAATCCTTTGTTGATTTCAATCACTTTCATCAGCGGACGTACCTCAGAAAAAACAGGTGGGTGGGATTTAATAAATTTCGACCAGCGAAAACGTCAAAAAATAAAATGTCGTAAAATTTTTCAGTATTCTTTGTCACGCAATCTTCTTATGTTAATATAGGATATTTTAACTGTGACATTTCTCTTTGTAAAGAGGTTTAAAAACAAATCAGTAAATTTTTATTAAATATAAAATCTATCGTTTTATTTTTCTCGAATTACTATTCCGTTTTCTTATATATCACAAGTTATGTATGTAATTATATTTTTGCGATAAGAAACATCTAAAAACCTTATTCTATTTATTCGCCACAAAAGGGGTTTTGGGAATATTTTACAAGAGAACTTCTAAAAACTTATTTTTAGACAAGATTAACAGGATTGACAAGATAAGACATTCTATAAAATCCTGTCAATCTTGTTTACCTTGTCGAAAAAAAATATTCTAAATTTGTTTATTGAAGGTTTTTAGAAGTACCCTTATGAAGCCCCCGCTTGAATAAAAAATATTACAATCGGCAAAATTTTTGAGATTTTTTTGAAAATTATTTCAAAGGTCCAAAAAGATGATTATCAAGGATTTTATTTGAATCAATTGTTTTTTTGTAGAATCTTCGCGTTTCTTTCGAGCGATTTCGCGGTGAAAGAAATTTTAGAAGATTTTTTGAAATTTGAAATAAGAAATAAATGCAATTGATCCGCTTGACGCCAATGATTTATTTAATACAATAAAAAAAGAAATGTTTTCCAATTAAAGATTGTCAATTGGAAAAGAATATCAACGATTATGTATTTTGAGGAGAAATAATGTCGATTAGCGAGAGAAAAAAAGAAATTCGTCGCCGCCGTAAACGTCGTGAAACATACGCGCGTATCCAAAATAAACTTGCAAAAATGGATTCAATCGCAAAAGAAAAACTTGTCGACAAGCTGCGCCGCATGACTCCGGCAGGCGACGCTTTGATTGAACGATGGAATTTACAATAAATCAATCAAGTAAAAAGCGTCGAATAGAAATCGGAAAAACATCAGCAGCTTAATGATATTGCGACAAACAAGTCAAATAATTTAAGTTGTTGACTCTATTCTTAAAAAATGCACATTCTTCTTGTTAATCCGCGAGGGTTTTGTGCCGGCGTCAACAGAGCCGTACAAATTCTTGAGTTGGCGGTTGCGCGGTATTCCGACAAAACAATTTTTGCGTATCATGAAATTGTTCACAATTCTTATGTTGTTAATCATTTTGCAACGCAAGGCGTTCGATTTGTTTTTTCGCTCAATGACGTTCCAAATCATTCCGTAATAATGTTTTCGGCACACGGCGTTTCTCCTCAAATTTTTGACGAAGCGGTAAAAAAATCGTTAAAAGTGATTGACGCGACTTGTCCTTTAGTTTCGCGAGTTCATCAAGCGGTAAAAAATTACGTCGAAAAAGGGTATCATCTGATTTACATCGGTCACGCTGGACATGACGAAGTTGTTGGAACGGTTGGTGAAGCTCCGCAAAAAATCACGGTGATTTCGTCCGAACAAGAAGCTCGTAACCTTAAATATCAACGTACTCCGAACAATTTATCTTATAAGGATTTACAGCTTGCATGTCTCATGCAAACAACGCTTTCAATAACGCAAACCCAACAGATTGTGAATATTTTGCGAGAACAATTTCCCAACATAGAAATTCCGGAAAGAAATATTTGTTACGCAACGAAAAATCGTCAAGAAGCGGTGCAAATACTTGCGAAAAAATCGGATATGGCATTAGTTATTGGAAGCGCCAACAGTTCAAACAGCCGGCGATTGTGCGAAATTGCAGAACAACAGGGAATCGTTTCTCGGTTAATTGACGGCGTTGACGAAATTGATCCGCATTGGTTTTCGGGAAAAGAAACGCTTCTTATTACCGCTGGAGCCAGCGCGCCGGAATATGTTGTTCAATCTTGTCTCGCGCATCTTTGTTCAATGTTTGAGGTCTCGGTGGAAGAAATCGTTGTATGTGAAGAAAATGTTGTTTTTCCACTTCCGAATGATTGGATTTAACATGGTAAGTAAGCGTTGAACGATTTTTATCAATTTTACGATTTCGGCTTGTCTTTTCATTGAGAAAAAGTCAAAATATAATATTGAGATATTTCTAAAAACTTCTTTCCTAACGGGAAAATTTCAGCAAAATGAGATTTTTTTTCTGAATGTTTGGAAAATTACGTCGTTTTACAGGAAAAATATTTAGCGGATTTTTTGTCGGGAACAATATAAGCTACATTGTTTAAATGAAACGTTGTTGTTTGTTCCATTTATTAAAAGAGAATCGAGATTTTCGATGTTTTATCCTTGGTGGTACGTTTCGGGGCTGACGGCTCCGATGTTGATTGCGATAATTGCCGTTGTTCATGTAACCGTTTCGCATTACGCGGTCGGCGGCGGAATTTTGCTGGCGATGGAAAACCGTCACGCGATCAAAATTAAAAATGAAAAATTGCGTGAATATTGGAAAAAACACGCCAAGTTTTTTGTGTTGCTGACGGTCGTATTTGGCGCGATTACCGGCGTTGGAATTTGGTGGACGATCGGTCTTGCTTCGCCGCTTGCGACCGAAATGTTGATTCGGATTTTCGTTTTTGGCTGGGCGATTGAATGGGTCTTTTTCATTATCGAACTCGTTGCCGCGTTTGCGTTTTATTATTATTGGGATCGTCTGCCGTCGAAAACGCACGCAATGATTGGCGGAATTTACGCGATTGCCGCGTGGATTAGTTTAGTTTTAATCACCGGTATCACCGCGTTTATGCTCAACATTGACGGCGTTCTCGGCGATTGGTCGAAAACCGGCGATTTTTGGCTCGCATTTATCAATGTGCAATGGTTGCCGCAAACGATTATACGAACCGGCGTTGCTCTTATGTTTGGAACGTTATACGTTTACGCTCACGCAGCGATTGTGTTACGAAACGACGAAACGACGCGCGTTCAGGTCGTTCGGCGAATGAATAAACCGTTTTTTTGCGGATTGATTCTTGTGCTTGCCGGTTTTGTCGGATGGTTTATCAATTTGCCGGAAGTTTCGCGGGTGATTCTGGAACGGTCGGCGGCTCTTAATGTTTTGAGCGGATTATTTGTCGCGGCGATTTTCCTCATTTTCATTTTGACGGTTTTAGGACCGATGCGCGATCCGAAAACGATTAACGGCGGATTTGCCGTTTGTATGTTGTTGTTCGGAATCGCCGCTCTGTCAACCGGCGAGTTTGTACGCGAGGCGGTACGAAAACCGTATATTGTAGATCGCGTCGTATTGGGAAATCAGATTTTAGTTGACGACGTCAAGCGTTTTCAAAAAACCGGATTTCTTGAAAACGGTTATTGGACTTCGCTTGCGTTGCAAAAACGTTATCCGCAACTTTGGCAATCTGAAAAAGAAGATCGTTTCGACGAAAACGGGTTGCTTCATTATCCGAAAGAAGAACGTTTGGCGGCGGGACGCATGATTTTTATGCATCATTGCAATAATTGTCATGCCGCCGAACACGGACTTTCAGCGATTGGACCGTTAGTTTACGGCAAAACGCAACAGTCGCTTATTCAAACGGTAAAACATTTGAATAACGTAATTATGATGCCGCCTTGGTGCGGCAACGATGCGGAAGCAAATCTGTTAGCGGAATATCTTCTAACGCTCGCGCCGAGTGCGTATCCGACGGAAGAGAAAAAAGGAAACGTATCTCCTTAGAGGGAGAACGGTAACTTGGTAATTTTGGATAACTGTTCTTGCATTAAATTGGTAAAAGAGTTATTCTTCAGTGAATAATTTGTTCTCTTGATTATTATCAAGACTCATTAACTCCCATTATCAAACTCATTAACTTCAACTTAATTTTTTCATTTCCCTTTCACTTCACTTTTTCTCATGTCCGCTTCACGACCCTTAGAGTAAGTCTTTAACCGGCTTTTTTGTATTAAAAAATCCGGAATTGGTATTGTAGGAAATCCAAAAACCATGTTACGCTTCCGTTTTTGAGGAATAGCAACCTTATTAACGAAA
>JAISZO010000359.1 GCA_031269105.1 Planctomycetaceae bacterium
TAAGAATCACGTGAACGCGGACGTTCGTTATAAATTTATCCGCGACGATTGCGTCACGGACGCATCGGTAAGACGCGAGCGGCGTTTCAGATTGGCATGCGGAATGTTGTTTACAACAGGCGTCGATAGGTGAATTTGATGCGAAGAGTTCGTGTAGAATGACAAAAGAGGTAAACGAGAGACGTTAGGAATAAATATCGGAAACGATTTCCGACATTCAAAACGACAAAATTCCCGTCTCTTTGAGAAAAAATAATATCTTTCCCATAACTATCAAACCCTCCATAAAAACTGAACTTATTAGAACTGCCCTTCATGGATACAAGCGACAAAAACCATCAAAAAAAACAATTTCAGGCATTCTTTCCGGCGTCTAGTGGGAAAATCTTCTTGTGTTTATTTACAACATCGGTATTCGCATCGGCTCGGCGCTGCAAATACGTTGGTCATGGGTGAATTTTGAAGCACGCATGATTTCATTAAAAAATGAAAGAGGGGTGAAAACGCTTTATGAAATTCAACTGAATGAAGAAGCGTTGAACATGATATTCAATGTTTCAGAATTTATCTCCCCCGATGATAACGTTTTCCAGTGGACAATGCATGAAAAACAATTTACTGGCAAGCAAAACGTCAACAAAAACTTGCAGGGATTCCGAAAGAATGCTGTTTTAAATTTCACGCAATTCGCAAGCATTTCGGCAGCGAACTCGCAAAGGAAAATCTCGCCGCCGCCAAAGCGCTCGGACATCCAAACCACGAAACCACCGTGAAATATTATCTCAATCAAAATCAGGTTGTAACGCCGTTTATCAAAAATATCAAACCCATCAGGTATCAGGGTCCAGTGTTGGCTTGTCCTACTTTCACGTGTTGAAAATAATACTGGCGTCTGAAACCTAGCTCCTGTAACCTAATAAAACCCTTCGTGACTTTGCGCCTTTGTGTGAGAAAAAAATGAAATTTAAAAGGAGTATTTTATGGAAATACTGAATCAAATATTGGATAACAAAGAAATTCCGAACGCGGCGAAGATACTTTTCGTTTTTCTTTGCCGAGCGCTCAATTTTTCGCGCGGCGTTTTCAAAAACGTTACGGCGTCGGAAATGGCGGCGAAATTCAATATTACCGAAAGTCAATTTCACTCTCGATTGAGACCGCTTTTAAACAGCGGCAAAGTAACGCTGACGAAAACGAAAAAACGCGGCGTGTTTAACTTATGCGTGGGCGAACCTTATGAGTTTCAAAACGAAAACGAAAGCGAAATTGAAAATAAAAAGCAGGTAGGCGACGTTTCGCCGAAAGGTCGCAACGAAAACGACAAGAAAAACCAAATTCAAAATCGTTCTGAAACTCAACGCGAGAAAAAAACTTCTTACATCAATGCGACGGTTTTTTCGGGCGTCAATGCGGCGGTTTTTTCGGAAAGCGCCGGAAATTGCCGGAGGAAAATCAACCGACAAAACCTGCCGAAAGCCCTAAAAATAAGGCGTTTGACTTCGCAAAAGCGTTTCCGAATCTTTTTGGCGAAAAATTAACAACGCCGGAAAAACCTGACGTCGATGTAAGAAAAACGCGCGGGAACGTCGCGGCAAAAAGCGTTCCCCAACCGCGTTCGGCGCCGCAACAAGCGCCGCCGAAACCCGTTGCAAAGCTCCTTGAAAATCCCGCGAAAACGACGCCGGAAAACAAACCGCAACTCAAAAACAAAAATCCTCTCCATATATCAAATATTCAAATTGATCAAATTGAGAATATTAATTTAAACTCAATTGAATCCATTGAAGCCGAAAAAAACAAAGTCAAACCGATACCCCCAAAACCGACAGAACCCGCGCGATTCAAAAATCGTTTGCCGGCAAAGCGAGGTTCGATATTCGCGAAGGTGCGGCAAATCGCGCCCGCCGAAACGCAAGCGTATCTTGCGTTCCTGTGCGAGGAGATTGTTGCGGCGGAACCCAAGCGGCGCTCGGACGTTTGGAGAACGATATTTTTTGCGGAGCGTGAAGGTCGCGCCCCGGCGCGTTGCTGCAATCGCTGCTGGAAAAAGGAATCAACGGCGTCGGCAAACAGAACTTACAAGAATACCGCGAAGCGGCAAAAGCGAAATACGAATCAATGAGGCGCCCCAGTTGAACTCGCTTTTCACTTTTCGTTTAACTTCCATGAAGCGCCCCGTCGGTAAACTGCGTTGACCGACGCCCCTCCACCGGAGGGGAATTTTCATTAGGTTACAGGAGCTAGGTTTCAGGCGCCAGTGTTGGCGTTCCCTACTTTCACGTGTTGAAAATAACACTGGTATCTGGAACCTGTAACCTCATAAAAAAACCGCCCCGTAGGGCGGCGTTGGTTATTTGGTTTCAATACGAGCGTTTTTTCGCCCTTTAATTCGTTTCAGCAACTCTTTTTTGGATTCTTCAATTGCTTGCTCGGCAATTCGGCTGGTGATTACCTTAAATTGCTCGCGGCTTAATCGCGGCAAACGTTCAATTTTTTCACCTTTTACTTTTCGACGGGCGGTGAATAACGCCATTTCCCGAACAGCTTCCGCGACTGTTTTTCCATCAAGCTGCTCGGTAATTGTTTCCATTTCATCGCTGGAAAACCGCACGGTTACGGTTTTGTTCCGCTGTTCGTTTTTGGGGAGCGTCGGTCGCCCCATCGTACTTGTTCGGCTCATGTTTTACTCCTGATTGAGTTGGTATTTCTTAATAATGGATTGTTTCATTTCTTTTTGAATTGTCAGTAACGCGCTTAAAATAGTTTGCTCGCGTTCCGTCAAATTATCTTGCCGAAAAAGCCATGCCGTTAAACTCATTATCCGATTGCCGCCGGACAACTCGTTTCTTACCGCATCGTTCACCGCTTGACATCCTTTGACGTTGCCGTATTTTTCACGAAGTTCATGGATTCCCATAATGATGATTCTCCCAATGTAAAATGAGACAAAATTAACGTCTTACCCCGTCGCTTACGCTTACAGGGACGCCAAAAAGCCGGACGCTTGCAAGAGCATCCGGGAATTCTGGTTTTACATTTTTATCATTTCAGTTTGTACGGAAATTGTTATCCTACTTTGTTCCGTGTAAATCTCGACAACCCGAAATTCTAAAACTGTCATTCCTTTACGAAACGCTCTCCGTGCCTCGTTGAAATTTTCAGTTTTTCGTTCACAATCATTTTCATCAATGATCACATAGTGAACTTTTTCCATTTTTTACCTCCATTAAAAAGGTGGTGGTTTCGTTTTTTGTGAAGGCAACTATGTACCCTCAACTGTTAATATAAAGCATATCGACTTTTTAGATTCTGTAAAGTAATATTTATTAGTTTCTTATAATTTTTTTCAAAAATTTTCCAAGAAATAAAAAACGCGCGAGTGGTCGCGCGTTAGAGTTTACCAATCTCATTTTGCAAGATGTTGTTTTGCGTTGTACTATGCGTTTGATTTTTTGCGGCGTTTTACCATTGCCTCGCTTGCGGCAAGCAGCGCGCTGGGATATTTTCATCAGCTCTTTTTTCGTAACCCGATCCGGTCGTTCCATTCCTTCCGTTGACAAAACCGCATCGCGGATTGCTTCGCCGACAGAACGCCCGTCTGCCCGCTGTTTGACTTGATCAAGTTCCTTTTTAGGGACTGTGCGCAAATAAGTTTTCGGAAATTAGTATTGTATTTTTATTGAAAAACAGTTATTCTTCCAGTTATGGACGACATAATGATACCTAAAATTCGCGATAAGTTCAAGAGCATTTTATTTGTTCTTGACGAGCGGTCTAAATGTCTTTGGGCGGCGTCAGTATTGTTCGCCAAGCCGCCAGTATTTCCGAGCCAACGATTCGCGCCGGAATCAGAGAATTAAAATCGTCCAAGAAATTACCGGCAGGACGTTGCCGTAATACCAGCGGCGGCAGGAAAAAAGTACCGAAACCCGACCGAAACGAACAATTTGAATAGATCAACCAACAAGTTAAAGGTTATATCGTCTCTGGACAACCCGTGATTTCCGTAGATACGAAAAAGAAAGAAAATCTCGGCAATTTCAGCAACAGAGGACCGGGGGAATATCAACCGAAAAAACATCCTGTTGAAACGAACATACATGATTTTCCCGACAAGGAATTAGGTAAGGCGATTCCTTACGGAGTTTATAATTTGGTTCATCATTCAGGTTTCGTCAATGTTGGTATAGACCATGACACGGCAGAATTGGCGGTTCATCGTTATTCGGACTTGGCGGAATGAAATGGGGCGTAAAAAATTTCCAAAAGGCAAACGTCTTTTAATTATGGCGGATTCCGGCGGAAGTCATAGTAGTCGCGCTCGCTTGTGGAAGGTAGAATGACAGAAGTTGGCGAATGATTTAGGAATTGAGATAACGGCGTGTTATTTTCCGCGAAAAAGAACTAAAAAATATCAATATCGAAACGCACCATTTTCACCATGAATGGAACGACTCAATAAAACAAAATTAGAAAACTTATTTGCGCACAATGACTAAATCAAAAAATAATGACATAAGAGTAGGTGGATATTGAAAAATCACACGCATCCTGTCAATCACAAAATAAAACCAATCTCGTTCTTTATTTTTTGAAAAAATCTGGTAAAGTAAATATTTTGCGTTACAATACCAACTACTTTTGATCTTATTATTTATGAAATATTCACGCGTCTTTATCGAGTCGTTTGTTGCGGCGTTCCCCGAAGAAATTGTGACAACCGACGATTTGGAACGACGTTTGGAGCCGTTGTATTCGCGGTTGAAACTGCCCGAAGGACGGCTCGAACTGATGACGGGTATCAAGGAACGGCGACTTTGGCGAAAAAATACGCTACCGGGAACGCAAAGCATTGAAACTGTCCGCACGCTGTTTGAACAAACGGCGTTTGACCGCGAGAAAATCGGATGTTTTATTCATGCGTCGGTTTGTCGCGATTTTTTGGAGCCGGCGACCGCGTGCCGCGTGCATGAAGCAAATCGCTTGCCGGAACATTGCGCGGTTTACGACGTGTCGAATGCGTGTCTCGGTTTGTTGAGCGGCGTCGTGCAAATTGCCAACATGATCGAATTGGGACAAATCGAGGCGGGAATTGTCGTCGGCACGGAATGTAGCCGCTCGTTGATGGAATCGACGATTGTTCAACTGAACGCCGATCAAAATCTCACCCGCAAAAACGTTAAACCCGCGTTTGCGTCGTTGACAATTGGGTCGGGAAGCGCGGCGGTTCTGTTGACGAATGAAAAACTTTCGACAACGAAAAACCGGCTGATCGGCGGCGTTGTCCGCGCAAATACGTCGCAATGCCGGTTGTGCCAAAGCGACGGAATGGCGCCGATCATGCAAACGGATTCGGAAAAGCTGATGCATGAGGGCGTTGCGGTTGCGAAATCGGCGTTTGATGAATTTCTGCCGGAAATCGGTTGGACGCGGGAATCCATTCAGCGAACATTTTGTCACCAGGTCGGCAAAACGCATCAGCAGTTACTTTTTGAAACGCTGAAACTCGATTCGGCGCTCAATTTTGCGACGCTTCCCTATCTTGGCAACACCGGCGCGGTCGCGCTGCCGACCGCCGCCGCAGTCGGGACGCAAACGGGATTTGTGCAATCCGGCGAGCGAGTTGCGTTACTCGGAATCGGTTCCGGTATTAACGTCGTTATGCTTGGCGTCGAATGGCAAAAATCTATCGTTGATCCGAAATTTCAACAACTCGACGCGGTAAAAAAAATCTGCGAAATCAATCCTTCGTAAACGTGGGATTCGTTTTGTTGCAAAAGTTCTTTAACAAAGGAATTTCACGAAACGGTTCAATCCCGCGACGCGGAGAAAAGACGCAGCAAAAACAGGAACAAATTGATAAAATCAAGATACAACGCCAACGCTCCGCAAATTGCAAGACCGGTGGACGTTTCTCCGGCGAGCGACATTTGTTTGATTTTTTGCGAATCCCACGCGGTCAAGCCGAGAAAAATAAGAATACCGAAAATACTGATCGGAATATCCAACATCCTTGTTTCCGCGCCGAACAAACTGAAAACAAATTGTCCGATAAAAACGAGAATAATTCCCAAAAGTCCCATAAAGCAAAGCGACCCGACGCCGGACAGGTCTTTTTTCGTAAGCGTACCGAAAATCGCCATTGTGCCGAACACTCCCGCCGTCACGAAAAACGTCATACTAATCAACGCTATCGGATAGATTAGAAAAATGACGGAGAAAAACGCGCCTTCCAAAAGTGCGTAAAACAAAAATCCGCCAATTGCCAACGGCGCCGGCAACCGACTTGCAACGGCGGAAAGTCCAATGACAACCGCAAGACTTGCAATCAGCAAAGCAAACAGCGCTCCTTTACTCGCAAACGCGGTTGGAGCAAACGTCGAAATTCCCCACGCCGTTGCGCCGGTTACGGCAAGTCCCAACGTCATCCACGCATAAACGCGGTTCATAAACGAAATCACCGCAAACTGACTCGCTTCGGCGTAGTCTTGTTCGTAACGTTCTTGTAAGTTCATTATGTTCCTCTTTTTTTCTGTGATTTTGAGCGGTTTGAGTTTTTCATTTGAAAACAATAGTTTGTAACTCATCAGGGACGTGAATCGTTACCAATATTTGAATCCTATTCTATGAAAACGGCGTTGTCAATAGGATTCTCAACAAAAAATCTTTTCTTGACCTCGCAAAAACACGATTATCAACAAATTTCAGAAATTAGCGCCGTTTTTTTCAAATTTATCCGCGAAAATCTGTAAAATTTATTAATAAAAATAACTGCAAGCGGAATGATTTTACCTCTTAATTCTTCCGTGACAATAAATATCGCCGTGAATTTTTTCTATTGCGGGATTAACAATTTGCGAGGCAAACGCCATATTTTCCAGTCCCGCGCCGCCGACCGGCGAAACGGCGTTTTGTCCGCCGATCAGTTTGGGAGCGATAAAAACGTGAACTTCGTCGATGAAACGGTTATCAAACAGCAATCCGAGTAACGTTCCGCCGCCTTCGACAAGAAGATTGGTTACGTTTCGCTCGGCAAGGATTTTCAAAAGTTCCGTGATTCGCTCGCGATGATTTTTTCCTGAAATCTGTAACACTTCGCAGCCGCGTGATTCCAACGTTTCCGCATTTTGTTTCGCGGAATTTTGCGATTGCAATATTTCACGGCTTGCGGCGACGACGACCGGAACGTCCCGCGCTGTCGTTGCGAGATAACTCGTCGGCGAAAGCGACGCGGCGGAATCAAAAATAACGCGGATCGGCGTTCGATGCGGTTGTAATATTTGTTCTTTTTCCGTAAATTTCTCCGAAAGGGAAGCGTGAGAAATATTCGGCAAACGCACCGTTAAATGCGGATTATCCGTATTCGCGGTATTGGCGCCGATAAAAATTGCGTCCGATTTTGCCCGCAAACGATGGACAATTTCACGCGATTGCTCCGACGAAATCCATTGACTTGCCCCGGCGTGCGTTGCGATTTTTCCGTCGAGCGTCATTGCCCATTTCGCGATCACGAAAGGACGGCGTTGTTCCAGCCGCGTCAAATACGGCGCGTTTAATTCGCGGGCTTCCGGCTCAAGAAGTCCGACCGATACTTCGACGCCGTTTTCCCGCAGTTGAGCGATTCCGCCGCCGTTCACTTGAGCGAAAGGATCGCGCATCGCAACCGCGACGCGACGGATTCCCGCTTGGAGAAGCGCCGACGTGCAAGGCGGCGTTTTTCCGTAATGACAACACGGTTCGAGCGTTACGTAAGCGGTCGCGCCGACGGTAGATTTTCCGGCGTTTTGCGCCGCGCGAATCGCTTCGATTTCCGCGTGCGGTTGACCAAACGCGCGATGCCATCCTTCGCCGATAACTTCTAACGCGCTGCGTTCCGGCGTCTTTTCGCGCGGCGCAACAAGTAGGCAACCAACCATCGGATTCGGTTCGACCAACCCTTCGCCGCGTCTCGCGAGCCCAATCGCTCGCGCCATCCAATATTCGTCGTCTGTCAACGTCATCTTGTTTTTACGATATTTTTTTGACGCCGTTCTACGAAGGGGGCTTGAAATTATATTTTTCTCACAGCGCCGCCAAGACGAGCGTTTGTCTTAGGAATTTTCTACGTCTCGACGCCTTCGCGAGAGCCAATCATTTTAAACGCGATAAATATATCTTATACTCTATTCGCTATCGACACAGCTGTTTCCAAACGACTGAAAATCCGGATTCAATCATGTTTTCATTCGCTTGTCGTATTTCGACCCTAAATTTCCCAAACAATTTTGTAACGCATTCTTAAAATCAACAAACTTTTCGTAATATCG
>JAISZO010000206.1 GCA_031269105.1 Planctomycetaceae bacterium
TGTCGGGAACGATTGCCGACATTCAAAACGACAAAATTCCCGCCTCTTTTTGAGAAAAAATAATATCTTTCCCATAACTATCAAACCCTCAATAAAAACTGAACTTATTAGAACTGCCCTCAAGTTGTTTCTCGGTATCGAACATCGAAAGTTGCGACATTGGAATAAATAAATAAAAGGAACGGACGGACTAAAAATTCTAAAAGATAATCATAAAGGACGCTCTCAATCTTGTAAAGGAGGAGAGGAGGTTATTAGAACCGCCCATAAATAAATAATTTTATCTTCATATTGTCCAATCCAAACATTGCTTTCTACAAATAAAATTGCCTGCCTGTTATATTATTTATTTTTAATTATTCAACAAAAATATTCATATTACATAGTTCCTATACCGAACATCAACAAAAAAAACACACCAAAATATCTGTTTTGATGTGTTTTTTTATTTGATTTCTCGCATAGGACGCGGAACATGGATTGCTAATCTCATGGGAAGCTGATTAGCAATCAAGTTTACGGAAATGAATCAGCTTTCCTCTCCAGGAGTTTTGAACAACGGACCGGAAGTATCGCCGATACCGCCTTTCAATGTTTCTGGATTGATTGTCGGCGTTGTTGTTTCCGGTTGTTGTTCCTGATTTTCCGTCGCAGCCGTTTCCTGATTTTCTTCTTCTGTCCATTCGGCGCGTTTGCGGGAAAGACCAATCTTTCGTTCATCAACATCAACGCGAAGTACCTTGACTTCAATTTCATCGCCGACTTTAACGATTTCTTCCGGGTTCTCTACTTTATGATTAGCAAGTTCCGAAATATGCAACAAACCTTCGAGGTCTTCTTCTAAACTAACAAAAACGCCGAAATTTGTAATTTTTGTTACTTTTCCTGTTACAATATTACCCGCTTGATATTTGACCGGAATATGAGTTACCCAAGGATCGTCGGTCAATTGTTTCAATCCCAACGCGATACGCCGACTTTTTTTATCGACGGCAAGCACCCGACAAGTCAATTGTTGCCCTTTCGAGACGATTTCATTGGGATGCGTAATTTTACGAACCCAAGACATATCGCTGACGTGCAACAAACCGTCGATTCCTTCTTCAATTTCTATGAACGCGCCGTAATTTGTGAGATTACGAACTGTTCCTATAACGTCGGAACCAATCGGATAACGGTCTTCGACGTATTCCCAAGGATTTTCATGCGTTTGTTTGATACCCAACGAAATTTCCTGTTTCTCTTTATTAATTCCAAGAATTGCCACTTCAATCGTGTCGCCGACATTGATAAATTCGTTAGGATGCGCGATTCGCTTCGTCCACGACATCTCGCTGATATGAACGAGTCCTTCAATTCCTTCTTCGAGTTTAATGAACGCGCCGTAACTCATTACGTTGACAACCGTGCCAAAAGTACGCGATCCCACCGGATATTTTTCTTCAACGTCGTCCCATGGACTCGGCGTTCTCTGTTTAAGACCAAGCGAAATTTTCTCTTTTTCATGATCGACAGCGAGAATGACGACTTCAATTTCATCGTCAATTTTTACAAGGTCGGATGGATGGTTGATGCGTCCCCAACTCATATCGGTGATGTGTAACAAACCGTCAATTCCGCCGAGATCAATAAACGCGCCGAAATCGGCAATGTTTTTGATGATTCCTTTACGGGTTTCTCCGGCTTGAAGTTCATTAAGCAACCGAGTTTTTTGGGCGGCGCGTTCATGTTCAATCAAAGCGCGTCGGCTGACTACAATATTACGCCGCAATTCGTCAATTTTAAGAACGACGCATTCAATCGGTTTATCGATAAATTCCGCAATGTCTGTGGGACGCCGCACGTCAACCTGACTTGCAGGAAGAAAAACCGGCACTCCAATATCGACCAACAAACCGCCTTTGATTTTTTTGACAACGTTTCCAATAACAACGTCCCCTTCTTTGACTTTTTCCATCATGCGATCCCACGCTTCAATTTTTGCAGCTTTCCGCTTGCTCAATTGAATCATACGGGTTTCTTCCGGGTTCGTTGTATCTTCAAGCTCTTCAATCAGAACCTTAACTGTATCGCCAACTTGCGGCGGCGGATCGCCCTCCTCCCATTCAGCGATCGGAATTGGTCCTTCACTTTTGTAACCGACGTCAACGATGACATGTTCATTTTCAATACGGACAATTTTTCCTTCAACAATTTTATTGGCAACAACTTCGTCATTACCCCAATCAACTTCTTCCGTGTTCACGTCGCCAAGTGCGGCTTCCACTTGAGTATCCCAATCCTGCTCGTCAATGTCCAGTTTGTGAATAAGGTTTCGATTAACCACAACAACAATCCTAAAAATAATAAAGTGTAAACGTCAACGATTATTTTGTCATAACCGCAACAATCAAAGACGATTTAGTTTTCTAATCAAAATAGAAATTCGATGCAATAATTTCAATGATAAATTTTTGTTGCAGAAAATTATCAAAGATATTTAAACAATTTTTCTATTATCATGTCAATTTCATAAAACTCTAGAAAAACAGTAAAACCGCACCTAAAATCCTTAATTACGTCTATGATTTCAGTAAATCTCCCATTTTGACAACCTTATCAAAATTACAAAGAGACATACTTTTTCAAGTAATGCACAAAGATTTTTGTTGAAAATCAATCTTTGCGTTTTGCGGATATTCTTACGATTATCCACAACAAAAATCCTATACGACAATTCAACTGAAGCATTTTAACACAAGCCAGCCAGAATGACAATAGGAGTTGCAGGAAATTTTTCGATGAAGATAAAAAAATTTTCTGTTACAGAAAATTTCAGCAAATTAAACCGGCATGATTGTCTTTTTCGTAAAAATATTATAATAAGAGTTTGAGAGACAATCTTTTTTTTTAGTCAATCGTCTTACCCTTTTGGCGAGGTGATTGTTTGGCTTCGAGCGATAAAATGAATAACGAAACAATATCACCGGACAAAATAGATATTTCCCGCGAAGAAAATTCGTCGGAAATTATTTTGCCGCAAATATTTCGGACAATCGAAGCCGACCTGCTTGGAATGTTGTATCATGTTCTTGGAAACATCGAGGATGCGCGAGACGCCTTGCAGGATACTTTCATACGATGCTGGAAACACCGTGATTCCCTGTACGAAATTCAAAATATCCGCGCGTGGATTTTCAAAATTGCGTACAATATCGCACGCGACGTCAAAAAATCCGCATGGCAGAAACGTCGGCAAGCGTTGCTGGACGATGAAAATGGAATTTTGTCACACGAACCAAAAGCGGATGACGCGATGATACGGTCGGAAGAATTAAAACAATTCCAAAAAGCGATTCAATCGCTTGATAATGAAGAAAAAGAAGTTTTTTTGCTTCGTCAGAATGGCGAATTGACATTTGAGCAAATCGCGCAAACGCTAAATATTCCGCTTGGCACCGCAAAAACCCGAATGCGGCGGGCGGTAATGAAACTTCATGGCATTTTAGAAGAATGAGCAACAACGAGAAACAAAAGGCGGAAATTATTGAATTTGTATACGATCTTTTACCCGAAGATCGTGCGGCGGAACTTCGTTTGCGCATTGCCAACGAAACGGAAATTGCGGCGTTGTACGAACAAATTCGACAAACCGCTTTGATTATTGCCAATGCTTCCCGCCTTGAAACGGATTCTTCTGTTATAAACACAGTCATTGAAACAATTTGCGAAAATTCCTTAAATAATCAAAATACAAAAGATAAAGAGAATCTACAAATTATTCCCGTACTGACAAATAGTATTCCGGGAACAACGCAAATTGCTCATTTTTCGCATTCTGAAACAAATTCGCCGCAAAATCTGTCGCGTTCTTTTTTTTCTCCTCACGCCGTTTGGGAATACGCCAAAAATGCAATTTATCACGAACGCGGTATCAATCGCGCGATGAGTTATGCGGCTGTAACTCTTGTAATAATAACGATTTGCGGATTTTTATTTCAGCGTTATCAAATGTCGCGGATTGCCCGATTACCGTTGCGAATCGTAGCGATTGCGCCAGAATTTCTGGTGAAAAATTCGCCTCAAACGTTGCAAATCCAAGTAACGGACTTGCTCGGCGAACAACGACAAACGCCGATTTCCGTAACGTTAAATGATTCCCATGGTCAGACTTTTCTGAAATTGAAAGAGCAAACGGACGAACACGGAGAATTATCGTTGCCATTATCAAAATTTACAGAACGATTACCTTCAGAAATGCAAGACCAATCATTACAATTAGAAATCTTTGCTGAAAATTTTTCAACAAAACAAAATGGAAAATTAGTCGCAACTTTGAAATTGGTGGAAAATCCGCAAAAAACAACGTTGGACTATCGCGCGGAAGTCGCCGCCGTTCATCAAAAGCCGAAACTTTCAGGTATTACTGATCACGTTGCTCGTCCGTTGGACCGCATTGACGCGAATACGTCAAACTCAAGCGAAAAACTGCTGCAAAATACTGCAACGCAACAACTTCCATTGCCGCATAATCAAATGACGTCCAATTCAAGCGGCTTGTATTGGTCGCAGAATAATCAAAATCCGGCGCAAGTTTTTAATCTGGATTTGGAAAACAAACCCCAAAATCCGCCAATTCCATTAGAATCTTCATCAGAACTATTGTCAAATTTTCAACGCGGAGAAACAAGTAGAGAAGCAAGGACGTTTTCTTTCCGAACAATTCCAGAATCTCTTGGGGCGTCTTCTCTAACCGCTGATTCAAAGCAATTCGGCTACGAATCAGGCGTTTTGGGTTTGGAAGATTCCAAAGAAAAACCTCATGGCGAAAAACAGAAAGTTTTCAGTTCCGATGGTAATGAACGTTTTTCAGAAAATGGAAATTCAGAAATCAACAGACGCTCGTCAGGCGACATAATAACAAACGACATGTCAGAATCGACAGATAGTTCGTTTCGTTCGTTAGGAAAAGCCGAAATCTCGTCAAAAAATACAGCGCTTGGCGGCAGGAACAACCGGATTTCCAATATGCCGGAAAGTGGTATTGTTGATAGTAGCGTTATGAACGGTTCGCGAATTTTTGATACGCCTCAAAGTTTGCCCAAAATCACTTTTTTTGCGGAAAGTGGACGTTTGGCGGCTTCTCTTGAAAATCGCGTCTTTTTTCATGTCGCTGCCGATAACTCGCCTATGGCTGATTTTCATGGAACAATTATCGATAACGACAATCAAACGGTTGCTGAAATAAAGAGTAATGCGTATGGTTTCGGAGAGTTTTATTTTGTGCCGGAAATGAATCGTCGTTATCAATTGGCGGCGGAAAACAATTCAATTGATTTGGATTTGCCAATAACGGAAGTTCCCGTAACAATGAGCGTTACGGAACATGTTGTCCGCGCCGGCGAACCGATTACAGTCCTTTTGCGGTCGCGCGAATCGGGTTTGCCGCTTGTCGTGAGTTTGTCGCAGAATGGCGTTTTGATCATTTCAGAATCAGCGACGTCGCACGACGGAGTAACGACCGTGACGTTTTCGCTTCCCGAAAATACAACCGGATTAATAACAATTACGGTTTTTGAAGCAAAAAATACAGATTTATCGATTCTTGCAACAGAAAATATTTTATCTTGCCCGCAAAAATTTCTCGCGTTGAATATCTTGCCTCAAGATGAAAAGCAAAGCAAGAAATCAACCTATTCTTTTGATTTACAAATAAATACGCCAAACGGAGAACCAATTTCCAATGCAAAAGTAACAGTTCGGGCGATTCGATACAAACGTGATTTTTTACCGCAACAATTTTCGGAGCGTTTTGTAGATTCCTTATTTGCAGAAATTCCAACAGAAACGATTCGTCAATTAACGGGACAATTATCACAAAATAATCGCTTGATTTCTTGGAACGATACGGAACAATGGCTCGCTGCTATCGATAAAATTTCGCAAGAAAACCTCAATTTTTTCACGGCAAGTTATTTACAATCCGTAAATAGCGCCGCTCGTTTATCCGCCAAACCCGTTGTTATCGATAATTTAGTCTCGCTTCAAGCGGAATATGACCAGCAAATGAAAAAGATTTATCAAAATCAAAAAAACAGCGGGCGTATTCTCGGAATTATTGTCATTTTTGGCGGCATGTCGCTTGCCGTTTTCAGTATGATTCTTGCCGTAATGCGTTTGGTTTCCGGTATGCGAATGTTTGCGATGGTTATCGTTTCCGGCATAGCGTGCGTTTTGGTTTGCACGGCGACCATGCGCGAACAAACCGACACGGCAATGCAATCGGAAAAATCATCTCCTTCATTTCGGCGTCTTCCAAATGCCAAACCCGTTGCCGATTCGTTAAGCGAAAGCGCTTCCAGCCAAACAACGGACAAAGGAGATATTTTCACAGATTTTCTAAAGAAAAACGGCGCTAGCGCTAAAACTTCGGAACATCGGGAAGGACTGGTTCTTCAACAACCGCAAACGCTTCCGGCTTTGGAATTATTCTACGAAAACGTTGATTTGAAAAGCGACGCCAACGGTTGCGTGCATTTTGACGTGCCGACGACAGAAAATTCCCGCGTTCCGTTTTACCTGATGATTGACGCGGTTTCGCCGGACGGTTTAACCGGTTGGAAACGTTGGAAACAACTTGTTCCATGAATAAAAATTAGGAAATTACGTCTTTCATTTCATTGACAACGCATTTTCCGCGTGTTATATTCTATTATACTCCATTCGCCAACGATACGGCTATTTTGAACGATTGGAATTTAGGATTTAACAGCGATGTCAACTTGATAAGCGCTGTTTCGTTAGCGAAAAGAGTATGTATTGAAAATTCCGACGTTATTTCCTCAAACCTCGTTTCGTCAAAATGCCCGTTGAAACTCCGCCGCGATTACGTTCTCAAGTTACTTGTCCGCACTGCTGGCATGTTTTTTCGCCGGATCAGGCGCTTTGGATTTCGGAGTCGCCCGATTTGCTTGGCGATAGCCGACTCGGCGAAATGGCGCAGCAGCGTTTTTTACCAAGCCGTTTCGATCTCCAAGCAAACGCTCTGGATGCGGAAGGTTTTTCCTGCACAAAACTGGCGTGTCCGCATTGTCATTTGATGATTCCACGCGCGTTGTTTGAGACGCCGCTCTTTTTTATGTCGATTGTCGGCGCGCCGGCTGCCGGAAAGTCGTATTTTCTCGCGTCGATGTCGTGGCGGCTTCGTAAAACGTTACCGCGTTATTTTCAATACAACATTTCCGACACCTCGCCGGAAATGAATCATCGTTTGCAGCGTTACGAATCGCAGCAATTTTTTGAGACCGGCAGGAATCGGCTTGTGGCGATTGAAAAGACCGAAGTTTACGGCGAAAACAACAACACGGTGATTTTGAACGGTCAGGAAATCGCGTATCCGCAACCGTTTTTATTTTCGCTCACGCCGACGCATAAACATCCGCGTTATTCGCGGCGCGAAACGTTGCGTCAGATTTTGTGCCTTTATGATAACGCGGGGGAAAGTTATTTGCCGGGCGAGGATAAAGCGATGTTGCCGTTGACTCGTCATTTATCGCGATCGCGCGCGATTCTCTTTTTATACGACCCAACGCAGGACCCGCGATTCCGCAAAGTATGTCGCGGCAAGACGCGCGATCCGCAGATGTCGGACGAAACGCAAGAGAGCGCCGGCGTTCGACGCTCGCAAACTCGTCAGGAATTGATTTTGTCGGAAATGATTTTGCGGGTGCGGACACACCTTGGTATCGAAAGCGACTCGCAGGAAAACGCGCCGCCGCTGGTGGTCGTGATCACGAAAGCGGATGCGTGGGCGCATCTTTTGCTGGATTCCAAATTAGAAAAGATGAAATTCGCGCCGCCGTGGCGTCCGGTGGCGTCGTTTGTGGAGACAAACGATTCGCATTGTGCGTTGGACGTTCCGGCAATTGAAAAAACGTCGTCCCGATGCCGCCGTTTGTTGTTAAAACTGGCGCCGGAGTTTGTCGGTACGGCGGAACAGTTGAGCCGCGACGTAACTTACGTACCGGTGAGTGCAACAGGAATCGCGCCGTCGATTGATCCGGCGACCGGAGCGCTCGGTTTCAAACCGGACTCTATTCATCCGTATTGGGTGGAGGTTCCCGTTCTTTACACGCTCGCCAAACAAACAACCGGTATGATTCCGCTTTTGCAAAAACGCGAAGAAAGCTAAAGGAATTACATGATGAAATGTATTGTATTTTTTTCGACGGCTGTTTTGGTTTGTTGCATGAATTTATTTTTTGCGACAGAAGCAATTGCGCAATTGACCGGTAACGGTGTTGCCGATGACGCGCAAGCGATTCAGGCAATGCTCGATTCGGGAGAAAAACTTGTTTATCTTCCGCCTCCCGCAAAACATTATGTTATCAGTAAACCATTGCGTATCCATTCCAATCAGACCTTGAAATTGGATCCGGCAACCGTTATTCGTCTGGCTGACGGTTCCGATAATTACATGCTGGTAAATGCCGATCCCGATAAAGGAAATAAAAATATTGTAATTTCAGGCGGCATCTGGGACGGTAACAATGTCGGAGTGAATCATGCCAAAGGTCCCCGTAACGGGGCGCATCCGCATCAATTTTTTATTGGCAGCGCGTTTCTACTTATGAATGTCGAAAATTTGCGCGTCGAAAAATTAACGGTGAAAGATCCGGAAAAATTCGGGATTCATATCGGTGCGTGCCGCAAATT
>JAISZO010000392.1 GCA_031269105.1 Planctomycetaceae bacterium
ATGCGTTACAAAATTGTTTGGGAAATTTAGGGTCGAAATACTACAAGCGAATGAAAACATGATTGAATCCGGATTTTCAGTCGTTTGAAAACAGCCGTGTCGATAGCGAATAGAGTATAGCTTCCCCAAGAATTGTTCATAGCATTTTCCGCAAGGGAAAAGCAAAACAATAATCTCGTAGAACAAAGTTTTGAGGAACCGTGTGCGGTAATATCTGCAAGCACGGGTCTGTGGTCGGCATGGGAGATTAATCTCCCATGCCGACCCGGTACCTAAAACAAAAATCAACGCTCGAACTTCGGGGCAAATCCTGAAAAAATGTTTGTTTTTTGTCTTCTTCATATTTTTTTGCGGCGAATTTGTCGGATTATCGTATAATTTTTGGGGAGCAATCCCAGTAAAATTTTTATTGACGAAATAGAAACAATAGTAATCGGATTTATTATCATTCGGCGGAGACGCAATGATTAAAAGCAAATATTTTGATTCTGGTTTCAAACCGGGAAAGTATTATTTGGGCGTCGCTCTTATCGGTTGGACGCTTCTTGTTTTAATTCTTGCTCTTATTTTTGCGCGGTTGTCAATGCAAGATTATTTCGATGAAGCGAAATCTCAAGCCCGTGCTGCGATTGAACGCGACCTCAGTTACCGCGCGTGGTGTTCGCAACACGGCGGCGTTTACGTTCCCGTGACGGAAACAACGCAACCCGATCCGTATCTGAATCATGAAGAACGCGACGTTGTCACAACGGATGGAAAACGTCTGACGCTCGTCGCGCCGGCGGCAATGACCAACGAAGTGCATACTAAAGAAAAAGAAACTTTGGGTTTTCTTGTTTCTCATTTGGTCAGCGATAAGCCGCTCAGTCAGACAAACGCCTGCGATTCATGGGAGTCCCAGAATTATTACCAATTGTACCATCGCGCGGCGGAGGAAATTGCGGAAATTGTCAAAATCAAAAACGAGCCGCATGTTCGTATGATTCGTCCGCTTTTTGTCAGTACCGATTGCATGATTTGTCACGCGCAAAACGGTTACGAAGTCGGCGATATTCGCGGCGCAATCAGCGTGACGTTGCCGGTCAGAAATCTTCTCGACCGCAAATACACCATTGTGCAGCGAGTCGTTATCGGACACATGACGATTTGGTTGATCGGGGTTATCGGACTTGTGTTGGGATGGCGGAGAATGAAGAGTTACGACGCAATGCAAACGCAAACGATCAAAACGCTACGGCGTAAGGAAATCGCGCTGCACCGCGCGAAACTCGACGCGGAAGACGCAAACGAAACGAAAACGTTATTTCTGGCGAATATGAGCCACGAAATCCGCACGCCGATGTCCGCGATTCTCGGTTTTTCCGACCTGATGTATCATAAAGAATTGGCGGAGGAAGATCGGGATCATTATATTGAAATTATCCGCAACAACGCCCGATTACTGCTGAATATTATCAACGACTTGCTTGACATGACGAAAATCGAGTCGGGAAAAATTCAGTTGGAAGCCATTCCGGTTTCGCCGTGTCAGGTGTGCGAGGACGTGATTTCGCTGATGCGCGTGCGGGCGAATGAAAAAAATATCGGCATGGAATCGGTTTATCTGTTTCCGATTCCCGATTTTATTATTACCGATTTGGCGCGGCTGCGTCAGATTTTGATCAACCTTGTCGGCAACGCGGTGAAATTCACGCTGAACGGAAAGGTGACGGTCGAGGTCAAATTCCGCGACTGCAACGGCTTATATTATTTGGACTATACGGTGCGCGATACGGGAATCGGCATGTCGGAAGAACAAATGGATCAATTGTTTGAACCGTTTATGCAGGCGGATTCTTCGATCAATCGGAATTTCGGCGGGACGGGACTTGGACTTGTTATTTCGCAAAAGTTTGCGGCTTTACTTGGCGGGAAGATCGAAGTAACCAGCGCTCCCGACGCTGGAAGCGAGTTTACGCTGACGATTCCTGTTGTTCCGGCGCAGAATTTTCATTGGCTTAAAGAATTGGAAGACTTTTCCCCAAACGTCCGTCAAAAAGAAGACGCTTTTCAAAAGGAAACGCCGAAACGTCTGGGAAAACGGGTTTTGCTTGCCGAAGACGGAATTGATAATCAGCGATTGTTTGCCGTCTTGCTGCAAAAAATGGAAGTGGACTGGGAACTTGCCGAAAACGGGCGTCAAGCGGTGGAAATGGCGTTGCAATCGCAAGAGAGCGGAAAGAAATTCGATTTGATTTTGATGGATATGCAAATGCCGTTGATGGACGGTTACGCGGCAATTAAAATGTTGCGTGAAAAAAGATGGAGCGGTAAGATTGTCGCGTTGACGGCATACGCGATGAAAAACGACTTACAACGTTGCGTTGAAGCCGGAGCCGACGCTTATATTTGCAAACCAGTGAATATTTGCGATTTTATCTTACAAGTCGCAGGATTTCTCGGTCATGATCAATTGGATTCCCGCGATTCCGATTCCGGCGGCGCTTTGGATACTTTGTGTTTCTCAACAACGACGGAATTTTTGGGCGGAACTGAAACTGTCGGCAGTATCGATATCATCAGCCAGTAAAAAAAGTGAAAAGTGAAAAGTTTCGCAAGCGGAATTTGTCGCTCTAGAATGGAAGCAATATTTGGATTAACTTTTAGTTTTTAACTTCCACGAAGCGCGCCGACTGCCGCCTCTTTTAAGAACGTTTAGATTCGTTGAAATCGCTGTCGTCAGAAATACCATGTCGTCCCGCAAAGAACGGCGTGAGCGTTGTAATCATTGACGAAGTCGGCGTCGTATCTTGCGAAAATATCCATCGACTGTCCAAGATTGCCGATAATTCCCACCGAAAAAATCAAGCGATCGCGCGGCTGAACGTTGCCGGAAAACGTATAAAGCGTGGGAAACGGATCAAGACGCGAACTGCGAAAAATTTCGTCGGAATGAAATTCGTGCGACCATGCCGCCGATAATTCGGGTCGCCAAATCACAAGACGTCCCGTCTGCCGCCATCGGTAACGGACGCCAAGCGTTGTATTGAAACTGCTTTTCGACGTCCGTTCCGAAGTTCGAGCAATACCGTCGCCGGAAATTTGGCGTTCCGTGAAACCGTTTTCCGAAAGATTGAAATAATCGACCGCAACAAACGGTTCCATTTGAAACAAGCCGGAACCAATATTAAGCTGAAATTCGCTGAAACCGCCCCATTGATTGGCGTGATTTCTTCCGCAAAACGTTCTCGAAAAATCCTCCCGCAACGTTTTCTGACTGTTATAACCGTAACCGCCTCCGATTTTAAAGCGCCATTCGTCCGCGTTCCAAACCGCCTCCCATTTTGTTTTGAAAGCGTCAATTTCTTTATCGCCGGAATTGCGAGTTCCGTTTGCCGAAATCCAACTTCCGCCGGCTCCCCAATTCCAAAAAATCCGCTGATTCCATTTCCGATCAAATCCCGCCATAAAACCGAATGCGTTGGAATAAAATCCTAACGCCGCATCGTCCGATTGCAATTCCGCCCAATTTCCGTAAGGAACAGCCCATAAACGATATTGCCAATGGTTTCGGTCGTCGTTTTTGAGATTACCGCGAATGATCGGAACCTCCAAAGAATTTGAAAACGTAAATAAATTTTCCGTTTCTTCCGCCGTAAGAGAACAACTGAAGAAAACAATCGCAATAATAACGAGTTGTAAAATTTGGAAAAGTTTCATTGTTTTCAATAGGAAAAACCACAAAGAGAATAAAACTCTTTGTGGTTTGGAAAAAACAGGTTAAGGACCTAGTGAACGAGATTGCCCGGTCCGCGAGCAGTCGTCTGATTGCTGCTGTTGGGATCGGCGGAGGGAGTTGTTGGAGTAACCAATGGAGCGGAATTTAGCGGAGGAACGTTAGCGCTGCTTGCGTCGGTAGGGGGAACCGATGAAGCGTTTCCGTTCGGAGACGTTCCCGGCGCATCGGGACGACGCTGGGGAGGAACAAACGGCGTAATAGCGGCAATGCTGTTTGTATTATTTTGACGAACAAAGACGTTCGGTTCGCCTTGCGGGTTGTACGCAACCGTATAAGCGTAACCGGTATTCACGACGCCGTTGGGAGCGGAAAGCAAGTGACCGCCGTTAGGACTGCGAATCGTCAGCAAACCGCCTTCGTTCGAACTCGACGCCATTTCCGTGTAAACGGTGCAGTTTTCCAACCGCGTTTTCACCAAATCGTCGGGAGTGGTCAAAACGCATTGACCAACCAACGCTTTTCCGCAAATTTCCGACGCAAAAATGCGGTTTCGGGCGACAATCACGCCGTTCTCGATTCGCAAATCCGCGTCTTCTTTTCCGTCGTTCCAGAGAAACATACGCTCCGAAACGACCAATTCTTTCACTTTCAGTTTATCGATGACTTCGGGAAGCGACGCTGTTGTCGGATGAAACGTATTCAAACAAACAAACGCGACAACCGCTCCCACCACGCCGCCAACCACTGCCCCAACGACAGTATTGAACCATCCTGATTTCATTATTTCAGACCTCCTTTGTCTGACCTTTTTGTTTTAGTTTCAATGTTCATATCATTTCATTACGAAAAATTCCATAATACAAACAATATGCCTCTGTTAATATCACTACAATCGTTAAAATCCTGTATCTCGCATCAAAAAAAATCTGTTATTTCGAGTATTTTTCAAAATGAGTAAATATTACAATCTTTAACGAATACGGTAATCAAATATGACCGGCGAACCGTGAAATTTTTGCGGTTTTTTTTGATATTGTGCGTTTTGCTGATTCGCTTCCTTTTGCAAAGTAATATCGCCGTAAGTCGAATGATCCGGCAAACGATTTTCTACAACGCGAGAAGAACTTTTCGCAACATGTTGCGCTATCAACGGTTGCGGAATTATATCATGCGATTCGGAAATCGCCAAATCAGACGTTATTGGCGGACGGCTAGGCAAAATGTCGCGTAACGTTATTTCTTTTTGCAACTGACCGGTAGTATCCAATTTTGCAGATACAAGAATAATGTCATCATTGTTAGAAATTTGCTCAATTTTCGGACAATTAATAAAAACCCACAAATTCCACTTGACTTGCAATTCGCCAAGATTTTCATAGCCGTAATAATCGCGAATGGCTTGACTCCAGTTGTTATTTTTCAATCCCGCGCCGATAAATCCAATAAAATTTCGACGTCCCCGCTGCATAATCAAAAATTCTGTTACGGAGAAAGCTTGCGAATACAACGGCATCTGGTCGTCGGGATATTGGGAAAAGCGAAACATTTCGTTGAACGGAATTCCGCGTCCCGATTGCAAAAACCGGTAAAGCAACCGCCGGTAATTTTGTTTTTCCGACAAACTCTCCACAAAAGTCGCCGTTCCTTCTTCAATCCAACGGGGAAGCGGTTCGCGAAAATGACTTGCCAGAATCGTGTGCATAATTTCATGCGGCAAAACGGCGGTCAAAATCGCCTCGACAGAACCCTGAACATACATATTCCAGTCGTAAACTTCGCCTTCGTTGAAAAGGAATTTTGTTTCGCCTCCGGCGCCTAACGCTCCAATTTTCACAGTAACAGGACACGGAGCAGACCATTGCGGAAGTTCGTATCCCAACCAAAGTACGGCTAATTCTTTGCGACAACGTTCCGCAGTTTTTCCAAATTGTTCAGCTAATGCGACGTTTGACGCATTTAAGATAATAAAATTAGGCGTTTGATATTCGGCGGCGTCAAGATTTTGCCTCAACAACAAACAAAACAAAACGGCAAATAAAACGCCGTTTATTTTACAACTGGCTGCGCGCAAACGAATGAAGTTCAAACGAGAAAAAAGAGCGTCCTTGCTCACGGAAAAACCCCCCGAATCCTTGGGAAAGTAAAAAATTTGACCAGCGAAGGTCAACAAGAATAAGAGTGTAGCAAATTTTTCAATTTTGGGAAATAGCAGTTTTGCCTATTATTTATCGAATTTTTTATTTTTTAGAAAAAATCACAGAACAAAAAACAAATCTTTGACGCCCGTGACGTGAAAAAAGAATATGATATAATTGAATTTATTGTAAAAATGGGTATTTGATGACAATTACAGAAACTATCGCCGTTTGTTGGAATTTTTAAGCACAAATAAAAAAGTTTGAGATGATTGAGCGTTTAAGGAATCCTATGAAGTTGCTTGTCAATAAATTTTTTGCAATGCCAATTCTATTTTCAATTTTGATGTTCTCAAATATTGTCATTGCT
>JAISZO010000216.1 GCA_031269105.1 Planctomycetaceae bacterium
ATTAACGAAACGCTTTGCAAACAAGTCCGCGTTCAGAAAAAATGCGGAAATTTGTGAGAGACAATTACAGCTGGGAGTTTGAAACGGTAAAACGAACGGATTTGGCAAACAGCAAGATATAATATCAGCGTTGGAAGGTGGAACGGACGATAGGTTGGACGATGAATTGGCGGAGTTTATGCCGACATTATGAAAGAGATTCGGCGTCAAGCAAGGTAAAAGTGTTGCGGGCTTCGGTCTATTATAGACAAAACGCTTGACTCGTGAAAGCACATTACCAGACAAAATTGATCCAGAACATTGAGAACAAACTCAAATTACGACTCAATACGCTTATATAAACCCGTTAAATTACCACATCCGCTGTAAGATCAATATCTCACTTTTTTCCGCAACATTTTTTATACTTCTTTCCGCTGCCGCAAGGACACGGCTCGTTGCGTCCGATTTGCGGGGTTTTGTTGCGGTAAGGTTCGAGTTTTTTATCAGATTGAGTTTGCTCTATCGCCTGTTGCTGCTGATTGACAATGTTATCAGAACGACGATTGGCAAGCATTTCTTCCGTTGCGGCGGTACTGGAAATTTCGTCGTGACGGGCTTCTCCTTCTTCCCACGCCGAACCAATAAACTCTTCGTCTAATTGTTCAACGCGGAAAATATAATCGGTCACGCGGTCGAATACCGTGTCCCACATGCTTTCAAATATCCGCATTCCTTCGCGTTTGTATTCGACTTTCGGATCCACCTGCGCGTAACCGCGAAGCCCGACGCTGGAACGTAAATGATCCATCACCAAAAGATGATCTTTCCACGCCGCGTCAAGAATTTGCAAAACTAAAGAACGTTCCATCTTTCGCATTTCCGGGTTGTACCAGTCTTCGGCAATCGCATCAAGATGATCCTGAATCTCTTCCGGTTTCCAAAGCGAAAGACGAATCGGCGACGTGACGTAATTGTACCTGTCGTTGAGAATTTTGCAAAACCCGTTCAAATTCGGATTGTAACGGTCAATCGATGCGCGGTTTTGTTCTAAGTCTTCTTCGGTATTTTCCTGCGCTTTGAGCAACTCAAGAAAATCTGCGCGAAGCGCTTTCGCTTTTTCCGTCAATTGCGTTTCCGTTCTCGCGCTTTTTTCAAAAAGTAAATCGCGGATTTCGTCCCGCTGCATATTTTTCAATTCCTCAACGTCCACCTGAACGCCAAACCGTTGCGACGCCCATGCCGCTAATTTTTCGCGGTCGTATCGTTTCACGCCGTTGGGATCGCGCACCGTAAAATGCAACAGCCCCGTATAAACCGGAAATTGCAGTTCTTTTTGATGATAATGCTCATGCACCATTTGATACAACATTTCACGGAACGCAATCGCTTCGGTATTTTCATAATCTTTCAGATCAAGCGTCAGACCGAACTTGGCTTTCACCCAATTGCACGCCGTCGTAACGCCGAAATCCGGTTTCAAGAAGGGTTTGCCTTGCGAAAGATCGACTTTTTCAATATAGTTGTGTGCCCGTTCTATTAAGTATTCGTCAATCGTATCGCGTCCGACTTGCTGCAAATCGCGCTCGCGCACCGAAAGTTTCCAGCGCGTATTGACGTTTCTCGCCAATGCCTGCCAGTTCCATTCCGTTCTTTCCATATCTTTGGACAGATTTTCTTCAATCATGTCCAACACCTGAATTTCCGCGTGCCGCCGCGCCTGGTCATGCGCGTATTCGTCGGCGGTATCAAAATTCATTCCGCGAAAATCTTTCGGTTCAAACTCAACCGCCAAACGGTTTCCCGCCCACGCCGCAAACGACGCCGCTCCGTAATCGGGATTTAAAAATCCATTAATGTGCAAATCAATCTGACGGTCGATCATTTCAAAAATCATCGACTTGCAATTTGCGCCGTCGAGAATTCGTTGACGATAACCGTAAACCCGTTTTCGCTGAAAGTCCATCACTTCGTCGTATTCGAGAAGACTCTTTCGGACGTCGAAATTGCGTTCTTCCACTTTTTTCTGCGCCCCTTCAATACGGCGGCTGACCATGCGGCTTTCAATCGGCTGTCCTTCTTCCATGCCGAGCCGTCCGAGAATATTTTTGACCCATTCTCCCGCGAAAATCCGCATCAGATCGTCTTCCAGCGACAGGAAAAACCGGCTGCTTCCCGGATCGCCCTGACGACCACAACGACCGCGCAACTGCAAATCAATTCGCCGCGCCTCGTGACGTTCCGAGCCGATAATATGCAAACCGCCCATGTTTCGAACAAGTTCGCCTTCCTCTTTCATCTGTTCGCGGCTCTCAATTTCGCGAACTAAAGCGTCCCATTCTTCGCGCGGCACGTCCAATCGCGTCGGATATTTTTCCTGCAATATCCCCCACGTCATTGCGTCGGGATTGCCGCCGAGAATGATGTCCGTTCCGCGTCCCGCCATGTTTGTCGCAATGGTTACCGCTCCTTTCCGACCGGCTTGCGCGACAATTTCCGCCTCGCGCTGATGATATTTCGCGTTCAAAACCTGATGCTTAATTCCTTTGCGGTCAAGCATTTCAGAAATTAGCTCGCTGCGTTCAATCGAAACCGTTCCGACAAGAACCGGACGACCTTTTGACTGAACTTTGTCAATCTTATCTTTCGAAATGATTTGCGTCTCGCGACTGCCTTTCGGTTGAAATTCGATTTGCGAGTCGTCGTCTTTGACAATTGTTCCCCAAACTTCACGGTCGCCGCCGTCAAATTCCAACACGTCCCACTTGTTGAGTTTTTCGACTTCATTGACGATTGCCTCGTATTTTTCTTTCTCGGTACGATAAATCTGATCCACAAAATTCTTACGCTGTAATACTTTATTTGACGGAATCGCAATGACTTCGAGTTTGTAAATTTTCAAAAATTCGGACGCTTCGGTCATTGCCGTTCCGGTCATGCCGGCGATTTTGTCGTATAATTTGAAATAATTTTGCAAGGTGATTGTCGCGAGCGTTTGCGTTTCCTCTTTGACGCGAACTTGCTCTTTTGCTTCGACCGCCTGATGCAATCCGTCGCTCCACTGACGCCCTTCCATCTTGCGTCCGGTAAATTCGTCCACAATGATAATTTCGCCGCGATCCACGACATAATTGACGTCGCGTTTATACAAGTAATGCGCTTTTAAGGCGTTATCGATTAAATGGGGCCACTCCATATTTCCGGCGGTGTAAAAACTTTCGACTCCGGCAAGATGTTCGGCGCGGCGCACGCCTTCGTCGGTCAAATTTGCGGTGTGGTCTTTTTCGTTGACTTCAAAATCGGTTCCCCGCGTCAATTGCCGGGCGATTTTGTCTGCGTGAGCGTAACGAGACGTGTCGCTTCTTGACGCGCCGGAAATAATGAGCGGCGTTCTCGCTTCGTCAATAAGAATATTGTCCACCTCGTCGATAATGGCGAAATTGAGTTTTCCCTGCACTTGCTGATATTGTTTCGGAAACCGGTCGTCTCCTTTGGCGGCAAACCGCATATTGTCGCGCAGGTAATCGAAACCAAATTCGTTATTCGTGCCGTAAGTAACGTCGCAAAGATAAGCGGCTTGACGTTCATCGGCGGGCATATTGGCTTGAATCGTTCCCACTGTCATTCCCAACGAAAGATAGAGCGGTCCCATCCATTCCATATCGCGTCGGGCAAGATAATCGTTGACAGTCACGATATGCACGCCTTTTCCTTCCAGTGCGTTAAGATAGGCGGGCAAAGTAGCGACAAGCGTTTTTCCTTCTCCGGTAATCATCTCGGCGATTGCCCCGCTATGCAACACCATGCCGCCAATCAACTGCACGTCGTAGTGCCGCATTCCGAGAACGCGCCGTCCCGCTTCGCGGCAAACCGCGAAAGCGTCTGGAAGAATATCGTCAAGCGTTTCTCCGTCGGCAAGCCGCTTGCGAAGTTTCGGCGTCATTTCTTTCAGTTCTTCGTCCGTAAGTCCTTTGTAATATTCTTCTTTGGCGTTGATTTGTTCGACTATCGGTTGCAGTTTTTTGAGAAACCGCGCATTTGCCGACCCAAACATATTCGTCAATTTATTTTCAATCCAAGCGGAAAAACCGTTAAAAGCGTCGCCAATTATTTCAAAGAATCGCGTAAAAAATTCCATAATATCCGTTTCTCTATAAGATTATGTCAAACGACCGGAAGTCGTATTCTATTTCAGTAATCAATGTTAGTTTAACGCTCCTAACAACTTTGGTCAAGATGAAACAAGCAAAGTTTGCTCATTTTTGTCCGACCGCCAGGCATTTTTTTGCCGCATTGCTAAGCTTCCGCGATTTTTTCATACGTTTGAACGTATTAGAATAAAACGCTTCGTGAACAGAAAATCCTATGTTGCGACATTCATTGGCGTCGTATTTGTAAATGGTCAAAATTATAAAGACTCCATTTGCAAAAGATAAGACGATGACGCTAATTTTCAGCGACGTCTTTTAACGACGTTTTAATCTTTTACAATTTTCATCAAACGTCGTTCATTTCAGAATTTGAAAAAGTACCATTTGCCGGTATTTCAATTGTGAATTTAGCGCCGTGCGGGATACGGTTTTCCGCGCGAATTGTTCCGCCTATGAGTTCAAGCAACCGCCACGCTTTCGGTAATCCAAAACCGAGTCCGCGTCCCGCCTGCCGACCGGAAAAATAAGGAGAAAAAAGATGCGGAAGATGTTTTTCAGGAAATCCCGGTCCGTCGTCTTCAAACACAATAATCGCCGAACACAACGCAGAGCGCCGCTCTTGATCGTCGCAAGTATCGCGGATTGCGTTTTGATTTAAGTCACGCTTGTTTTTGCCATATTCGCAGTGAATTTTTATTACGCCTTTTGTATCAATCGCTTCGATTGAGTTTTTGCACAAAACCGCAAAAATTGTTTCCAGAAACGAAGAATCAAGAAACATCACGACATTGTCCGCAACGTTGTGCAAATCCCAAATAATCGTTTTTGCAGATATTGCGGTTTCTTTTTCTTGAAAATTTTCCGATTCGGAAAACCGCAAAACGACCGTTCGCAATATTTCGGAAATATTGACATTCGATAAAACCGGTTTTGGCGGACGAGCAAAAAGGCGTATATCGGCGATCATTTCATACGCGCGACGCACTTGAGCGAGAATTGAAAATAAATGTTTTTGCTGTTCTGGACGAGTAATTTCCTGCAACAACAACTGCGCACGCCCGCTGATAATCGTCAGCGGATTATTGATTTCGTGTCCGGCTCCGGCGGCAAACTCCGCAAGGGCTTCCATTTTTTGACGCTCCAACTCCTCCTGAAACAGCCGTTCCAAAGTCGCGGCATGTTCCGGCGCGAGAAGCGACCAAAAAGGAAGATGATCCTTGTTGATCATACGAATGATTCAATATCGAGCAAAATGCAGATTCGTTTGACCAGTTTTTCCATATCGAATGGTTTTTGTATAAAATCATTTGCTCCCGAACCTCGAAGTTCGCTGATTTTATCTTCTTCAACCATACCGGAAATACAAATAATTCTCACTTCATCCAACGAACTATCGTTTCGTACCCGTTGACAAACGTCTTTACCGTTGATGTCGGGAAGCATAACGTCCAGCACAATGAGGTCGGGACGATATTCTTTCACCATCATTCCGGCGTCAAAACCGTTATTCACAGAGCGCGTTTCAAAACGTCCGTCGCGTTCCAAAACGTCCACAATCAAATCAACAAGATCGCGGTCGTCGTCAACAACAAGTATCTTACGTTTTCCGCTTTCGAGAGCGTCTGTCGGAATTCCGTTGTCGCGCATGAAAATGAACAACTGGTCGCGCGGAATACGGCGAAAACGGCTGCCGGGAACACGAAATCCTTTTAATTGTCCCGAATCAAAACAACGTATGATCGTTTGTTGACTAACTTTACAAATTTTCGCAGCTTCGCCTGTTGTAAAAACTGTCTTAATTGCCATGTTTTAGACCATCCTTTTCTCCCGGTGTTACCGGCAAACTCTGAAACCTTACAGAACGACTTAGGAAAAGCTGTGATAACATATTGACAAAATACGCGGCTTTACCCAAGAGCGTCAGTTCCTTGTTGTTATTACTTTCCGAAAGCCCCTCAACCAATTTGAGTTGCTTTCATTTCCGCAAATCCCTAACTTATACGAATAGTGCAGTTGACAAGAGCCGTGATTTCTTCCGTTCTTGCCAAACTTACCAATGATTCTAATTATAACTAACTTTCCTTTGGCGTCAACATCAAAATATAATTCCTATCTTTTTTAATAACAACATCTTATAAAAATTCTGTCAATTTTTTTATTTTTTTACAAGTTTGTGCGGATTTTATCAATCAAGAATTACAAATAAAATACAAACGCGTTATTAAATTATAGCAAAGAAAATGAATGAGTAAACAAGATAAAATAAAAATTATAGAGAATTTCAAAAATTCCCAATATTTATAGACGGAAAATTTTATTTGAAACAAAAAACACAATTTGAATCATAACTAAAATTTGTATTTATTTTTAATGAAAAACGTCGTCATTTTCTGCGTTGCGGATAATCCGAAAACCAATAACATTAGACGTTGCGTCAGGATTTGCGCTATTTCGATAAGCGGAACGCGTCGCTTCCGCGCCGAACTGCCACGCACCGCCGCGTAACACGCGGGCGACGCCGTCGCAAGGACCGGTTGGATCGTCTTCTTGTTGTTCCTGCTGATAATAAAATTCGTTGTACCAATCGTAACACCATTCCATGACGTTTCCGTGCATGTCGTAAAGTCCCCAGCCATTCGGTTTCTTTTCGCCGACAATATGCGTTTCCAATTGAGCGTTATCATAGTACCACGCATAATGAGCGACGTCTAACACTAAATCGCCGAAACACCAAGGCGTAATACTTCCCGCGCGGCAAGCGTATTCCCATTCGGCTTCGGTCGGAAGACGAAAACCGTTTCCGCCGAGAACATTCACTTCCGCGTCTTCAATGGCTTGACTCGCGCGGCGTTTGATTGCGTTGAGAGAATAATACGGCGAAAAGCCCTCTTGTTCGCTCAATTTATTACAAAACTCAATGGCGCTGTACCACGTTACGCTATCCGCCGGACATTTCGGAACGTCGGTGGAAACGCTGGGATTGAATCCCATCAGCGAAGAAAAATGTTCCTGCGTTACCGGATAAATGCCGACAAAAAGCGGCTTCGTCACTTGAACGCGATGCTGCGGATGTTCATTGTTCCGCATAAATTCGTCGCAATCATGCGATCCCATATAAAATTTTCCGCTCGGAATCAAACGAAGAATGATACCGGCGCCGGTCGTTTGCGTCGTCAGCCGTTCGATTTTTTGATGAAGAGACTGCGCTTCGGGATCGTTCGCTTTTAATTCGGCGTAACGTTGAACGCAAGACAAAAGCGCATTATATTGTTTTGTCGCAATCGAGTTTCGTATTTCCCGTACTAACGAATCGACTTCCGTGATGCATTCGCCCGCGTCGACGTACATTTTTTTCATATTTTCATCGACCATCAAACGCGGCACTTCTTCGAGAATTTCCTGCACGCGCGCGTATTTTTGCACCGCCATCGCCTCTTTTGCCTGAGAAAGCAAACCGTCCACATGAGCTCGCAATTCGCGGCGTTCTTTTTGAAATATCGGTAAATTGGCTTTCGCCCAATCGCGGTAACGGGAATAATCGGGATGCGTTACGGCAATCATCTGTTTCAGCAGCGAAATCGCGCGGTCGTGTCCGCAGACTTCCCTAAGTTTAATAATTTGTTGCTGCTGCGTTTGTAAGCGTTCTGAAAATTTTTGCTTGAGCTGCGGAATGTTCGTTCCGCAATCGTGACAAATTGTCGCGCCAACGGGATTAAGCGATTGGCAAGCAAGACACGGCTCGTAAGAAGCCGTTTGTTCCGTATTGATTTGTTTGGTCGGAAAAACGGGGATAATGTTTTCTGCGTTTTTCGAAAATGTTAAGGAATCCGAATTTGACATAATATTATATTTAGTCGTTAAGCATTTTGGAAGAATCTCGCGATGCGTTTGGTTGAATCGGTTTTTTCAACAATAGCTTATTTTTTAGAAAGATTTTTCAAAACGGCAGAAACAAAATGAAATCGGCGCCGGAACGATTTTACTGGTTATTTGCGTTTTACTAACTTTAGTAAAAATATGTTTTTTGATAAAAAAATAGAAAATACGTTTTTTTAACGTAAGAGTTATAGTTTTGTAAGCTAAAGTTATAATAAGGAATTGGCGTACATTTGTATCAAAATCGCGTTCTTTAAAATAAGAACAGAACCGCATTGTAATCGTCGCGGCGCGATTATTTGGGCGTTACGCCATACGTTTCCGCCTTCAAAATTTCAACCCCAAGCTTCCCTATCGTGCCAAAAGAAGATTTAATATCCGAACCGGCTAATATATTACTTGTCGATGACGATCCGGCAATGTTAAAATTGCTGTCGCATTTGTTAGAGACGGAAGGATATCGCGTGTGCGCGGCGAACAATGGATCAGAGGCGTTACAGCTTGCGATGCAGGAAAGCCCGGACGTGATTATTACCGATTGGCTTATGCCGGAAATGAACGGTTTGGAACTTTGCCGCAGAATCCGGCAACTTTATGAACGCCGATTGCTGCGGCACTATTCTTATATTTTGCTTTTGACTTCGCAAACAGGCAAAGAAATATTATTGGAAGGTCTGAACGCGGGCGCTGACGATTTTATCGAAAAAGGAGACGACAATTTTGCCGGTTTGAAAATCGAAGTTTTAGTGCGTCTTAAAACGGCGTTGCGGATGCGTAATATGCAGCGCGAATTAGAATATGCCGCGAAATACGATTTTTCAACGGATTTATTGAATCGAGCGACATTTTTCGAGCAAGGACACGAAATCTGGACAAAAATGTTGGAACTGAATAAACCGCTTGTCGCCATTATGGTGGATTGCGATTTTTTCAAACGAATCAACGATACTTACGGACATCTTGCGGGCGACGCGGTATTAGCGTCGTTGGCGAAAATTTTACGGGAACATTCGAGAACTTACGACGTGATTTGCCGATATGGCGGCGAAGAATTTTGCGCCTTGCTGCCGGATTGCGACGAACAGCTTGCGTTCCACTGGGCGGAACGAATACGAAATCATTTGGAAGTCAGCAACGTTTGTTACGAAGGAAAAAATATTGATATTACCGCAAGTTTCGGCGTTGCGGAACGATTGAGCGGCATGGAATCGCTGGATCAACTGGTGGAACATGCCGATCAGGCGTTGTTGTTTGCGAAAGAATCGGGACGCAATAGAACGGTTCGTTATTCCGAGATATTACTCGACAATCACGATTCGCCCGACGCAATAAATTATCCGCTTTTGCGTTTATTTGATCATGTGGCGGCGGGCGACGTGATGATTCCGTTTGTGAAGACGGTGAATTATAATAAAACGGTGGCGTCCGTTACCGATTTTTTTCTGAAAACGCGCGCAGAAAAAATGCCGGTTGTTGATAACGACGGAAATTTTCTCGGATTTATTTCCGAAAAAAATCTTTTATCCATCGTCGGCGACAAAGAACGATGGCAGGAAAGTATTCGCAAATTAGTAACAAAACCGATTGTCGTTTACGAACCGGAAACGCCGTTGAAAACGATTTATAATTTTCTTGTCCGCGTCTCGTTACATCGAGTTTTAATTATTAAAGATCGCAAACCCGCCGGATATATCTCGCGAAATTTGTTGCTTCGATGGTTGAGAAACCGATGGGCTTACGCGACGTTGTTATCCGGCGATATTGTTCCTCCTACAGAATTTGAAATTCATTCTGCGGATATTTTCAGAGATCAAATTCAATATCTATTACGTCAGCTTTCCGAACTTCAAACGGCGTTTAGCAGTCAGTTGGACGATTTATCGGAATCGTCGATTGATCGGTATCAGGTTCATGAAACGATCTCGCTTGCGTCAAAAGTTCAGGAAATTGCCGACCAAATTTTGATTACAAACAAAGAATACGCCAACGGCGTCGTGAACGCATCCGCTACGGATTCGTCAAATGAAGAGATGATGTATCGTTTTGGATTGATGGATTAGAATGAGACTTTTAGAATTTTCTTTGATCAACGAAAAAACGAATATTTATTATCAACGTTGAAAGTTAAAATGAGAATATTAACTCATGGCAAGCGGAAACGCAGCGCAGGAACCGCTTGAGATTTCCCAACGTTGCGTATTTACTCTTCTTTCTTGTACACGGCGGGGCAGATGTATTTCCATTTTGTCGTACCGCGTCCGATAGTTTCCGAGTGTCCGATTAAAAGATAACCGCCCGGCGCAGTTTGATGATAAAGCCGTTTGACTAATTCTATTTTCGTGTTGGCGTCAAAATAAATCATCACATTCCGACACCAGATGCAATCAAACGGTTTTTTGAACGGAAACGTTTTATTCATCAAATTAAAATGCCGAAGCGTTAATTCTTTTTTCACCTCGTCGTTGACCGCCCAATTTTCTCCGTTGCGATGGAAATATTTTTTCTTATAGACGTCGGGCATCGTTTGCAATCGGTACGGCTCGTAAAGCGCTTTTTTCGCGGCGGTCATCGCTTTGTCCGAAATGTCCGTGCCTAAAACTCCGGCGTCCCACAAACGATAATTGTCGCCGAAATATTCCATCATACACATAATGATATTGTACGGTTCCTCGCCGCTCGACGCCGCGGCGCACCAAATTCGTAAATCGCGGCTATGTTGTTTTTCCTTTTTCTCCGTAATTTCCGGGAGAATCGTTTTCATAAAGTATTCAAAATGATCCGACTCGCGATAGAAAAACGTGTGATTCGTCGTGATCTGATTTGCCAGTTCGCCGATTGTCTGATTGGTTTTGTCTTCCACGAGGTAAAGATAATAATCGTGAAACGACCGAAAACCGCGAGTTCGCAGAATTTTTTGCAGCCGTCCGACCACCATTCCTTTTTTTTGTTCGGTCAAATTGATTCCGAACCGTTCGTAAATCAGGTCGCGCAACGCCTGAAATTCCGCGTCGGTAATATGTTCCAAACCCGATTCCGTTGAAAAAGCCATAATTAAGATAAAAGTTAAAAATCAAAAGATAAAAGTTAAAATGAAAGTGAAAAGTTAAAAATAAAAAGTTTCGCAAGCGGAATTTTTAGCTTTGTGATTGAAATAATCATTTATCCAACTTTTAGTTTTTAACTTTTAACTTACTTCACTTCGCTACCGTTCCGACGGACGCTTCAAGCATTTCCCATGAAATATCTTCCGGGTTCATACGCTCGATTTCTTCCGGGCGGAGATTCCGAATTGTTTCTAAATGATCTTTTTCAGGAACGTCTTCATGTTCCTCGTCAAATTTGTATAAATTTTCGTTTGTCATTTCCCGTTTCGCGTCCGTTTCATGATTCGGTTTCGGCGGCGGAACGTCATCCCAGTCGGCGTTTTTATTACACGGCGACGCGGCAAACGTTCCGCGTTTCTGACTAATCGTGCCGACGTCGATAATCAAACTGACCGTGCCGTCGCCAAGAATCGTGCAGCCGGAAAAACCGTCCGCTTTGCCAATATAATCGGGCAAACCTTTAATGACCGCCTGTTGCTGACCGACAATCTCATCGACAAAAATGGCGAACTGCTGCCCGTTGTCTTCCGCGACAATCAAAATTCCGTCTTTCAAACGCGCGGAATCCGGTTGCTGCGCAAATATATCATAAAGACGGATAATCGGGATCATTTCGTCCCGAAGCCGTAAAATTTCCTTGCCGTCCGGCGTCACCGTCACCTGACTGGCGGACGGAACAAGACTTTCGAGAATAGCAAGCGTCGGAATCATATATTTTGCGGTTCCGACCCGCACAAGCATAGAATCAATAATCGCCAGCGTCAACGGGATTCGTAAAATAAACGTCGAACCTTGACCTTCGCGGGTTTGAATGTCGATACGTCCGTTGAGTTTTTCGATATTTTTACGCACAACGTCCATGCCGACGCCGCGACCGGAAATGTCGGTAATTTTCTCCGCCGTCGAAAAACCGGCTTCAAAAATTAACCGATAAATACGGTCGTCCGACCAATCTTTCACTTCGGCGCCGACAATTCCTTTTTCCAACGCTTTGGAAACAATCGTTTCTTTATTGAGTCCGCGTCCGTCGTCGGTAATAAGAATCCAAACTTCTCCGCCTTCATGCCGTCCTTCAAGCGTAACCGTTCCCATTTCCGGCTTTCCTTTTGCGATTCGCGTTTCCGGCGATTCAATACCGTGATCGCAACTGTTTCGCACAATATGCACAAGCGGATCGGCAATTTGTTCAATGACGGTTTTATCGACTTCGGTTTCTTCGCCGACAATGTTCAGCTTAATTTTCTTGCCGGATTTTGTCGCGAGATCATGCACGAGCCGAATCATTTTTCGGAACGTTGCCGACAACGGAATCATCCGCACCGCCATTGCCACGTCTTTTAAGTCGTCGCAAATCCGCCGCAACTGATGTTTAGCGCGATTGTAATACTCGTCTTCCACATACGAAACCGCAGGACAACGAGTCACCATCGATTCGGCAATGACCAATTCGCCGACCAGATTGATCAGCGAATCCAACTTATGCAAATCAACGCGAATGTCTTGTTTTGCCGCCGATCCTTTGGACGCCGTCGAAGGCGGCGCGGCGGGCGTTTTTACCGGCGCGGAAACGGCGGGAGCGGTTTCGTTCGGCGGCGCGGCAGACGTCTTGTTTCCTTGCGGCGGAGCGGCTTGATTCGTCGGTAAAGGCAACGTTTCCTGCATACTGGAATCGCCGTTAATCATCATAATTTCATTCAGCGCGTTGACGTGAGCGTCGCAATTCGTAATTTTTCCGCCGCCGCCGGATTCGACGGAATTAACGCCTTCGCGAAGAACGTCGAGCAAACTCAAAAGTTGGCTGATATTTGTATTTTCCGCCGCCACCGTTCCAATCCGCAACATGTCGAGAAACGTTTCCATCGCGTGACTCAACTGTTCCAGATCGACAAATCCCATGAAACCGCAGTTTCCTTTGAAACTATGAATGCAGCGAAACGCCTCTTTGAACAATTCATCCGCCGCGCCTTTGTCTTCGAGAACGCGAAGCAACGATTGTTCCACGCCGTCGATTTGTTCGTTTCCTTCCTGAACGAATCCCAGCCGCATTTCCGGCGAAAGCTGAATGGAATTTTCTTCCAATTCCACTTGAGAAATCGACGGACTCTCTATTGTTTCCTCTGATAAATTTGACGCCGCAACGGTTTTTTCCGTATTTTGCGGAGGAATTTCGTTTGTCGGCGTCGCTTGCATTTCGGGCGTTAAGATTTTTGTCGTTTCTGCGAGCGAAACCGAAACGGAAATATCCGACGGCAACGCGGGCGTTTCCGTTTGCGAAACGAATTCCGAAGACGCGGACGTCGCTTCCGTTAGAGAAGGCGTTCCTTCGGAGTGCGTTTTCAAATTCGCAATGAATCGTTTCGCTTCTTCGTCGAAACCTTTATCTTCGCCGGTTTCCACAATGACGTCGAGCATTTTACGGAACAAGTCGAGCGTTTTGCAAAGCGTTTCCGTAATCTCGACAGTCAAAATCAATTCGCCGTTACGGATTTTATCGAGCAGCGATTCCGCTTCATGCGTAACGGAGGCAATCGTGTCGAGGGCGAGAAATCCCGCGCTTCCTTTCATGGAATGAAACAGACGAAATACCGAATTGATCAATTCATGGTCAACCGTCGCGCCGTTTTCGTCGCCGTTATAAATTTCAATCAACGTTGGTTCGACCTCGTCAATATATTCGCGAGCTTCCTGAACAAATTCGATTATCAATGACATATCTTCCATTGAAGACCACCTCCGGTAAGCCAAATGCAGGAGAATTTTTTAATCGGCAGATTTTAACCGCCTGAAACCTATTTGTTGTAAAATAGGTTACTATTCTTACCAAATATCTCAAATCTCTGCATTTTTGGGGAGAATCGAGCGGAATCAGAAAAAATGACGAAAAAAAATTCAAAGACGTCGAAAGAAGAATGAGAACAAGATGATTGTAACGATTCTGACGCTTGCGTTTCCCGTACTTTCGCGTATTGAATACCAACGCTGGAATTTGATACCTAGAACCTGCAACCTAAAACAAAATTCCCCTCCAACGGAGAGGAATTTTGCCCAACTTTAAAAATTCTTCGGGATTTCTTCGTGGTAAAATAAAATCAGCGGTTCAGACAGTTTTCACTTTTAGTTTTTAGCCAAAATGCTCAAGTTTTACGATTTTGCGAGAAAATATTTTTCCTGATTCTCTTGCATTTTTTTGAATTGATGTTACATTATTAAGCAAAGTTGCGAGCGATGTTGAAAAATTCGCTTGTGCAGAAAAACAAAAAATCTTTTCGGGAGAGAAATAATGAGCGAATACGAACATAACAACGTCAATCCGTATGCCGCCGATTACGTGGACGTGGAAAATGATCGCCCGTTTAGCGGCGGTACGCCGGAACATATACCGGATTATCTGGTTTGGGCTATTTTGGAAACCCTGTTTTGTTGCTTGCCGTTCGGAATTGCCGGTATCATTTATTCGGCACAGGCAAATTCCGCAAAAAGCGCCGGAAATTATTACCAAGCGATAGAAAGCGCAAAAAAAGCAAAGAAGTACCTGATTATCGGCGTTGTTGGTTGGGCTGTGATGTTTGTCGGGTATATTACTGTTGTTGCTATTATTGCAGTTGTCGGCAATAACAATATGAATTAATGATTAAGCGCTTCGATGACGCAAGAAAAAACGCCGCAAAATAACAGAACTATCCCAAAGCCATTGTTTTGGAAAAACGCGTTGTTGCTCGCGGGAGGAATTGCGATTGTTCTTTTGTTTTGCGGCGTTTTAGCTTATCGGCATCCGTCGGATTACGGCTTTCCCGCTTGTCCGTTTCACACAGTAACGGGGTTGTATTGTCCGGGTTGCGGTTCATTACGAGCGACGCATTTTTTACTCAACGGTTGTTTTCTTCACAGCATAAGATGCAATCCATTGGTATCGCTAATGTCGCCATTGATTATTTTTTCGGCGACAAGATGGTTTTGTACGGCGTTTCTGCAAATCCGAGTCCCTTTCCCGTATCAAAACGCGATTTATTGGACTATTTTGGTCGTCATTATCCTGTTTTTTATTGCGAGAAATTTGCCGTTTGAATTTTTAGAAATTTTACGTCCGCCAACACGTGCCGACGCCGCTGAAAACATACTTTTTTGTTGATTTTAATTTTTTATTTTTGCGGAACTGTAAATATGTCCCAATGCGCTTTTTGTCATGATTTACTGGAAGAAAAAAAAGGAAATATCATTCCCGGTTATGCGTTTGTTTATGCTTTTCAGCAAGGTTACGCTCTTGAAAATTCTCCAAGTTGGCAAACGATGAAAGAAACGGCAGTCAAAGCGATTACCGATTATGAGGCGGATTGTTCCGATTCGGTACTCGCTGAAAACTGGAGACGGCAACTGACGTTTCCCAACCGCCGCTTTCGCGTTTGCGACGCTTGTTTTTCAGCATTGCGTCCGTATCTTCCCGACAACCCCAATGACATACCGCGAAATCTTTCCTATTTCTCTTTTTCTTCAGATTCTTTCAATTCGTCGCTTTCATGGATTGTGCCGATTCAAACGTCCATTTTAGCTATGATCGCGGGATATGCGGGAATGTTTTCCGTTTTATGCATTCCCGCCCCGCTTGCGTTAATTCTCGGCATTCTTGCTTTTGCGCATCTCCGCAAACATCCTGAAAAGAAAGGGATGGGACGCGCAATTTTTGCGATTGTTATGGGAACAGTTTTTTCTTTATTTTTGTGCATTTTGATTGGAATTGCTTTATTGGGGTGATTTTGCCGACCGAATATTGACCTTAATTTATATGATTACGACGTACTATAAAATTGACGTTTCTTATGCGTCATTCGTTTTTATGAGAAAATTGACTTTGCTTGAAATTTCCTAACGCGTCGTTCAATAGATTATTTTTTATGCCATGCCAAACAACAAATGCTCAAGTTTTACGATTTTGCGAGAAAATATTTTTACGGTTTTCTTTCCGACGCCGCCGACTTGATTTGTCCCCCGAATTGTCTGGCATGTCAAAAACCGCTCGACCGTTCTCGCAAAAATTATTTATTTTGCGATTGTTGCTGCCAAAACATGATCGTTTCGTTATGGGAATATTGTCCGCGTTGCGGCGCTATCGGTTTTTTGACGCCGGGCGGACGTTCCGACAAAGGCGGATGTTTTGAATGTCGGCGTCAAACGTTTCAGTTCTCCGACGTTACGGTTTTAGGAAAATATTCCGAGTTGCTGCGGTTGATGATTCTTCGGATGAAACATGATCGAGACGGTATTGTCTCCGGTAACATGGCGCGGCTTTTTCTGTCGGTTCGCAAGCAGGAATTACGGCGCAACTTGCCGGATTTAATAACGCCGATTCCGATGCACTTTATCCGCCGTTTTTTTCGCGGCGTAAATAATCCGATATTTTTTGCCAAAGAGATCGGAACAGAATTGAATATTCCCGTGTCGCTCGATATTTTGCGGCGAACTCGCTACACCGAACCGCAATTCAATCTCAAACCCAACCGCCGTTTCAGTAATGTTCGCGGAGCGTTTGCATTTGTTGGACGAAAAGAATTACTTGCGGGAAAACATGTTTTGCTTGTCGATGATATTATGACAACCGGCGCAACGTGCAACGAAGCGGCGCGGGTGTTGCGCGAGGCGGGAGCGGCGTCGGTTCGCGTTGCGGTTTACGGCAGAACGATGAAAGAAGAAAAAAATCATAATTTTGAGAAACTTTTTTCGGAAAAAGACTATAATTTAACTAATCTCTAAAAAATCAACAAAAAACAATTTGAGACGCGCTTATGAAACAATGGATTTATCGATTTGTCGCAGGAATAACTAGTTGCCTTTGGATTCTTTATTTTTATTTACTTCTTGCCCGTTCTCCGTTTCAGGGAAAAATTCGCACGCCGGAATACGGCGTTCACGCCGTTTTTTTCTTCCTGCTTGCATTTATGACGCTCTGCTCGCAACCCAAACCGCGCGTTTTCTGGACGCTCATGGCGTTGTACCTTTTCGGCTGTTTGACGGAAATGACGCAACATTTTAATCCGCCGCGAACTTGCGGACTGGAAGATTTGTTTGAAGATATGATTGGCTCGTCGCTGGGAGTCTTTGCGGCGCTTCTTTTGAGAAAATTACTCCGTGCGGTTTTTCCTCCCTTGCAAAGCGTGAAATAGTTCTCGTATTTTGCAATGAACGTAAGATCATGATTTCATCAAATCTTATCTTCAACCTTTGTTTTGTCGGAAAAATTCGGGTGAAAATAAAATTTGTTGAAATCATGACAATAATCTCGAATCTCGCGAAAAATTCCGCTGAAATCCTACAAAATTTTCTATCGAGACGTTTGACAATGCGTCTCGATTTTGCGTTTTATTTCGCGTCGATAAGTTTCACCGCTTTGTCGTCGAGCGGCATAATGTAGAAATCGCGGAATAAACAGCCCTGACTTCCGCCGCCGTGAAGCTGCAAGCCGACTTTCCCCGACAAACCGTGCGTCGGTTTCGGGTCGATAATATTGACGACGGTTTCGCCGTTCAGGAACGTTACGATATGAGCGCCGATTGCAACCGTTCCAATGTCGTTCCAATCGCCTTGTTTGGTCGCTTTTGCGGAGACGGCTTCGGTTTTCTGCGTTTTTCCAACCCAACCGCGTCCGGCAACTTCCCAAAGAGCGGCGTTAACTTTGGAATCCATTGCGATTTCACATTGAAAACCGCTCAACCAATAAGATTGATCGTTTTCTTTCGCCCGAAAATATAATCCGCTGTTGCCGCTTTCCATCTTAAAGGAAACCTTTACCGCGAAATCTTTGTAGATTTTTTTGCCGACCAAAATTCCGTCTTCTTTTTGATTCGGCGGCGTCGAAGAACTCAACGTACCGTCCGGCAAAACTTTATTGACCGCAACGGGTTTCGGAACAAACGAACCGAACGGAGAATCGCCGTCGATTTGTTCCCAGAGACATTTTGATTCCAAATCGCCGAATTTACCATTCGCATAAAGCGGAATCCAAGGCGTTGCCGGAAGTTCTTTAATGCGGATATTTCGCCATCGCGCTTCTCCTTGCGGCGCGGCGTGCATTTGCAGCGCAATAAAACCGTCCGAACTTTCAAGATCAATAAAATCAGAAACGAGCGTTCCGTTCAGCCACGTTTTAATCGACGGACCGACGCACTGAATCGTGTATTCGTTCCATTCTCCTTCTTTGAACGCGGCGGCGGATTTTTCGACCCATTCCGGCGTATCGGAGTTAATCCAACGTCCGCGCCGTCCTTCGTCGTAAACGAAAGCGTTCCGCCGTTCAGGATGCAACGTACTTTCGCACTGATAACCGAACACAATGGAAACGTCTTTGTTTTCCCACTTTCCGGGTCGCGCGTTACTGCGAAACTGAATGCCGGAGTTAATATCCACGTCGATTTTTGTTTCGCACTTGAAAATGAAGTTGGAATACCTCTTTTCCGTGCAAAGGAACGTACTGTAACCGGGACCGCGTTTGCCGACAATCGCGTTTCCGTCGGTCTCGAAAGTTGCCTCGCCGCCATGTTTCACCCACCCGGCGGCGGCTTGTCCGTCTTTCGTCCACTTGGCGGATTCGGTCGGCGACAACGAGACAAACCCGTCTTCCGCAAATACCGATGATGAAAATGTTGTTGAAAATGCGCACAATGCGACAATCCCCGCATAAAACGCGGTTGTCAAGAAACGTTTCATAAAATTTTCTTTCTAAAGTTTGTTTTTGAAATTTTGTCACGACTCAAGAACATTCTATCAGCTTCCATGACATTTAGCAAATCGTTTCTTCCTTTTTTCCGCAAAGAGTCGTGTTTTATTCCAATCGGATTCCGCCCATTCGTCTTTTTGAGAAATCGCGTCAAACCTTGCCCCAACTCATCTTGCGACTCCGCAAACTCGATTTAAGAAGGCGGAATGTCAACAAGGACGAAAGCGTTCTGTTTTGAGAGATCGCTTGTTTTTTAGAAATCTTGCGATAAAATGACGGCGTCGTAAGATTTTTTAATAAGAGGCGATCAAATGATGGTAAATAATAAATATCCGTTGATTCTCCTATCGGGAACAGCCGCGAATGAAACGATTTTTCAATGGCAAACGGAGGCGTTTCAAAAAGTGATTCCGGTCAAATGGGTTGCGTTGAAATCTTCCGACACGATGGAAGATTATGCCGACAAACTTGCCGCGTCGATTGCCGAAGAACTTACCGCGCGGTTTGGCAAAGACTCGCCGTGTTATATTGCCGGATTTTCGCTCGGCGGAATGCTTGCTTCGTTGGTCGCAAAGCGTTTCAATACGAAAGCGTGCATTCTCATCGCGTCGATTCGCAAGCCGTCCGAATTTCCGAAACGTTTGCGGCATATATTAGGTTTCATCTGTCGATATACGACTTGGCTTGTCGTAACCGCCGTTTTTCTCGTAAAAATTTTTGCGCGGTGTTTTATGCCGTTTCTCGCATGCGGAGCGTCGCCGAAACGTAAAATTCTCTTGCAACAAATCTTCGGATGCAGTTCGTGGTTTCTGACGCAGCAACTCCGCATGATTTACGTTTGGATACTCGACCCTAAAACATGGCGGGAAGATTTCACAAAAGACGTCGCGGAATGGTGCGATTTTCCGGTTTATCACATACACGGCGCCAACGACCGATTATTATTATGCAATAAAACCAAGCCGGACAAAATCGTTCTCGGCAGACACCTTTTACCGTTGTTTCAAGCCGACGAAGTCAATCGTTACCTCGCGTCGGTCATGGCGGAGAACGACGGGGAAAATTAAAACGGGAAAACGGACAAGGATTTATCAAAACGCATTGCAAGGTCTCGACTCGCACAAATCACATATTCTTTCTTTATTTTTTATGCAGGAACGCACGCCGCAAATTCCGTTAATTCTCGTAAATAATCTCACGCTTGAAATTGAGAAAAAGCGGTTGTTGGATCGCGTCGGCTTCGAGGTCGCGGCGGGCGAATACTTGGCGATCATTGGCGCTAACGGAGCCGGAAAAACGACGTTGTTGAAAGCGATGGATTTGATTCTCGACAATTGGACGGGCGAGGTGTTGTTGCAAGGAAAATCTCTTCGTAAATTTTCGCGAAAAGAAATTGCCCGACGTATTGCGTTTGTTCGGCAATGGACTTCGGCGGACTTTTCGTTTACCGTGCGGCAAGTGGCGGAAATGGGACGCTATCCGCATTTGAAACCGCTTTCGCCGACGTCGCAAGCGGATCAAACCATTGTCCAAGACGCGATGCGCGAAATGAACGTGTTGGAATTTGCCGAGCGTCCGATGGAAACGCTGAGCGGCGGCGAGAGGCAGCGAGCTTTATTGGCGGCGGCGCTAGCTCAAGAACCGGAAATTTTATTTCTTGACGAACCGGCAACGTTTCTTGATTATCAATATCAACAAGAATTGTACGGTTGTTTGAAACAAATCAATCGGCGCGGTACGACGATTATTGAAATTACGCACGACGTCAATCGTGCCGTCGGCGGCGCGACGCGAATTCTCGCGTTGTCTTGCGGACGCCTTGTTTTTAACGGCGCTCCGCGTGAACTTATCGATATGAAATTATTACGAAACATTTACGGCGTGGACTTTTGCGGTATCGACGATCCGCGTTGGAATCGTCCGTTTTTGTTTCCGCAAAAAGAATCGGAAAACCAAACGCGTCGCAGAAATTAAAAGTTGGACAAATGATTGTTTCAATTCCAGAGCGACGCATTTAATACAATGTTTTTAAGATTCTTGTTTTTTGTTCATTGGCGAGTGAGGTTGTTTTGTTAAAAAAATAAGGTAAAAATAAGGCGACAGTCGCCAGATACTAGGAGCCAGGAGCTAGATTACAGGTACCAGCGTTGGCTTTCCACACGCGAAAATACGGCAAGCCAACACTGGAACCTGATACCTATAATATGACTTTTAACTTTCTTATTCCTTTCATGCAACGCCTCTTATTTTTGATTCCGACGCTTTTTGCCGCATGTTTTTTGTCCGGCTGCGGAGAAAAAGAAACGCCGCAACCGAATCATCGACGCGACGTCGTTGCGGATACAAACAAGACGTCCGCCGATTCTGCCGACGGAACTCTGTCTTCCGACGACCGGCTTCCGCCGACCGAATCCGATTCTCCGCCGCCGGTTTTTCTGCGTTTTCCGCCCGTCGCAGCGCTTTCGCGTCCGATTCAGTTGGCGGAAGAAGAACGCAAACGCTCCGGTTTTCGCGCGGGCGATGATTTTTCTCTTGAGCAGGCGCTTCAAACGGGAGCGTTGATCCATCGGCAATGGACGCCGCTTCCGCCGATTAACGCCGCGGCGCTGCGGACGCAAAATATTCGCGAACTTCGCGGAAAATATCTCTCGCTCTTTACGGATTTACCGCCATCGTCGTCGGTGGAGGAATTGCCGAAAGTGTTTGATCTCGCCGTAGCGGAATATTGCCGTTATTTTGGCGTGGAGGAAAGCGTTTGCGATCAATGGCGAATGCGGGGATGTTTGATTCAGGATTTGCGGAAGTTTCAGCGAACAAATTTGCTGGGCGCGTTTCCGACGAGCCGGAATGGTTATACGATTGGCGATATGTTCTGGGTTCGGGAACAGCCAAGCGAGTACATGCGGCGGCATTTGATTTTGCATGAAGGCGTACACGGCTTTATGAATTATGTGTTCGGCGCGTGCGGACCGGCGTGGTTTATGGAAGCAACGGCGGAATATCTTGGAACGCATCGGTGGCGCGACGGAACGCTGACGTTGGGAATCCTGCCGGACAATGAACAGGAAATGCCGGGTTGGGGACGGATTTCGGCGCTTCGTGAAGAACTCGACGCGGGAAACGCGGTAACGCTTGACCGATTGCTGCGACGCTCCGCCGAAGAAATTGAAACGCCGACCGATTACGCTTACGCTTGGGGACTTGGATTTTTGTTGGAGAATCATTCGCGCTATCCAACCTTGCTGCGAAGTATGGCGCGATGGGCGACGTTCCCCGATTTTACCAACCGGTTTTATCAACTCGCGAATTGGAATCTTTTGCAAACGGATTGGTATTGCTTTCTCGGAGATTTGGATTATGGCGCGGAACTCTCAAAGATTGTCGTGGAAATGAACGCGGAGGAAAGCCGCACGGTCGAAGAGCCGGCGGAATTGGAAATCGCGCCGACGCGAGGTTGGCAGACGAGCCGGATTCGTCTGGAAGAGGGAAAAACGTATCGGATTGCGGCGTCGGGCAGATGCGTTTTAGGCGGCTACCCTTCCGCCGATTCGCCGAAAACTCTGCAATCGGAGCCGAACGGCGTAACGATTCGTTATTATCGCCATCGTCCGCTGGGGCAGTTGCTGGCGGCGGTAGCGCCGGACGACTTTGCCGACGCCAACGCGGAAGAAAAGGAGTTGCAGCCGAAAGATATTCCGTTTCTTGCGCCGATTGTTGTTGGATATACGTTGGAACTCACGCCGTCGCGTTCGGGAACGCTGTGGTTTCGCGTGAACGTTCCGCCGTCCGGTTTCGAGAGATATTCGGGAGCGTATCGGGCGAGAATCGAGAAATAGCTCCAACTCTAAAACGCAATTGCCATAACTCAAACGAACCGCCGTTAAAATCGTTATAATTTCTATAAAAATCAATACAGATTACTAATTTTACTAATGAACAAAATTAAGATGGACGTAAGACAAAATATATTGTAAAATTATGACAAATAAACGTATTTTGAGCGGATTGAATTGATGATTTTTGACAAAATACAATCGGAGAGAAACAATGGCGAAAAAGGTCCTATTGGATGTTGATCCGGGAATTGACGACGCAATGGTACTTTGTCTTGCACTGTTCGATCCCGCTGTGGAAGTGGTTGCCGTCACTTCAACCGGCGGAAATGTTACGCCGCAGGTTGCGTCGCGGAATTTGCAGGCGATTGTCGAATATCTTGATCCGCCGCGATTGCCTCGAATCGGCTTTGGAACGGAAGCGGACGACGGTTTGCCGGTTGACGGACGTTACGTTCATGGAATCGACGGACTTGGCGGAACGAATCTCCCTTGCGCGGCTCTTTTGTCGCAACATCCCGCCGAGAAAGTGATTTGCGACGCGGTTCGTTCCGCGCCGGGCGAAATTACAATTATCACGCTTGCTCCGCTGACAAATATTGCCCGCGCGTTTCAACGCGATCAGGAATTGCCGCAATTAGTCGGCGAAATGGTTATCATGGGCGGAACGTTTGACGTTGCCGGAAATATCACTCCGGCGGCGGAATTTAATATATTTTGCGATCCGGTTGCGGCAAAACAGGTTTTTCAGGCGCCTTGTACGAAAACGCTCATACCGCTCGACGTCACAAATCGAATTAAGTTTACGCTGGGCGACGTCGACAATTTGCCGCCTGAAAATACGAAAATCGGCGGTTTTTTGCGTAGTATTCTCATGCCTGCGTTTCGCGCGTACCGTCAGCGTTTCGGTCTGGAAGGAATTCACATTCACGACATGGTAACGTACATGGCGGCAATTTATTCCGAACTTTTTACAATGAAAGAAGTTGCGGGAAATGTGGAGACGATTGGCGAATTAACGCGCGGCATGACAATTTTTGACCGTCGGCGCGTTCCCGATTGGCAAGCGAACATGGAAGTCGCTTATTTTCTCCAAAAAGACGTCGTTCTTGAACGTACTTTGGAAGGTTTAAAATTTGCGGCGGAAATGTGCGAGCGAAAAGGATAAAATTTTACGCGGGCGTTTTGCATCAATGATTTTTATTCAGGTTAAAATATTTTCGGACGGATTTTTGAAATGACAAAAACGGCGTTAGTAACGGGCGGTGCAAGAGGAATTGGTTGGGGAATTTCGGAAGCTCTGGCGAAAGACGGTTGGCGTCTCGCCGTTTGCGGAACCAAAGACGCGGCGGCGGATAAAATATCGGAACTCGAAAAATTCGGGCAAAAAGCGAAGTATTATCAATGTAACGTCGCCGAACCTTTAGACCGTGAAAAAATGTTGATCGCAATTCAACGCGACTTTGAAACAATTCATCTTTTAGTGAATAACGCCGGAGTCGGGGCGCGAGTTCGGGCGGATTTGTTGGATATGACCGAAGAAAATTACGAGCGGCTGATGAAAATCAATTTGACCGGTCCGTTTTTTCTGACGCAGGAAATTGCAAAATTGATGATTGCGCAAAAATCGAAAACGCCGGAATTTTCAGGTTGTATCATTAATATTTCTTCTATCAGCGCGACGGTGGCGTCGGTCAGTCGCGGGGAATATTGTATTTCTAAAGCCGGCGTGAGTATGGCGACAAAACTATGGGCGGTAAGATTAGCGGAATTTGGTTTTCCCGTTTTTGAAATTCGTCCGGGACTGATAAAAACCGATATGACGGAAGCCGTAACGGAAAAATATACAAAATTGATTAACGAGGGAATTCTATTACAACCGCGTTGGGGATTACCGTCGGACGTTGGTCAAACCGTAGTAACATTGGCGAGCGGCGGTCTTCCTTACGTAACCGGTCAAGTCGTGATGCTTGACGGCGGCATGTTAGTCGAGCGGCTTTAATTCCCAAAGACAATCTGCCGGTTGCAAAAGGGGACTTCTAGAAACACGTCTTACCACAAAGAAAGAATTTTAGAGCGCCTTTCTGCCATTTTGGCGCTTTTAACGAGGACGGCGTCGGTAAAAGCGAGAAAATTTTCGCTCTGAACGAGGATTTCTTTATTCCGAGCGAGGACTTTTTCGTTTGGAACGTCTTTCGCCGCGGGGCGAAACCGCCGCCGAGGGCTTGAAACGACTTTCGCCCAAAATCGCAAATCATTTTTGCGTCGGCGCGATTCCAATCAAATCCCAGACTTTTTGCGAATCTTCTTGGTTCATCCGAATAATATATTTTTGAGTGGATGCGCCGAGATCGGAAAGATAGACAAACGTGTTCGGCGAATTGAGCCGTAAATAAAGACGCGACCGATCCATTCCTTCTTTTTCCGCCAATTTCCACGCAATCGCGAAATCGTAAGAAAAAATATCCAACGACGACGGAGAAGCGTCGCTTTTGTTATATTCCAACAAAGAAAAAAGCGTTTCGCTGACATGAGAATCGGTAATAATGATCGGTTGGGACGCTCCTAAAACATTTTCGCCGACTTCAGATTGCGGTATCACCGCTAAACCTTTGACATAATTCGGCGCTGGAATCAACGCAGGCGGCGCGGAAGCGCAGCCGGTTAATGGAATAAACGGCGAAAAAAACAGCAGGACAAAAGCGATTCGTAAACAACACGTCATGGAGTTAGGAAAAAACAGTCGTTTATTATTAAATAAAACGCAGCACAATCGTTACTATCGTCACAAACGCCGCTATTCTTGCGATTTTTCTTGAGCAAAACGTAAAGAGTGAAATAAACCAACGTCTTTCAAACGAAAAAAAATCCCACGCAACTCGCTCGCGTTCTTGAATCTGCTGAAAATATTTGGTATCATTTTTCTTTGCGACTTTTATTGTTTCTCAAGCAAACCTGCCATTTTCCCGAAAAATAGAAATTTGGCGGAATGCCGTTTTTATTCTAAAACTTTGATGATAAGGAATTTCGTAATGCGTTTGATGACGGCGGTAAAATCGTTTTTTGTTGTTTTGTCGAATCCTGAAAAAGCGGAAAAAATTCTATCGATTCTCAACGGTCGCGAATCATTACTTCCGCCGACGGAATCGGCGTCGCGTCAATCGGACGCGATTACGCTTTTGGCAGCGTTGCAGAGAGAAGCCCGTTTTCTTGATTTTATTAAGGAAAATCTTGATTCTTATGAAGACGCGCAAATCGGCGCGGCGGCAAGAAGCGTGCATGACAAAAGCGCCGCGGTCATTGAACGTTTTTTTTCGGTGCAGCCGCTTCGCTCGGAAGAAGAACTGTCGAAAATAACAATTGAAAAACCGGACGCCGCGTTTGTTCAATTTGTCGGCGATATTTCCGGCGAACCGCCTTACAGCGGACGCCTCGCGCATCACGGTTGGATTGCTCAAAAATGCGACTTGCCCAAATGGTCGGGCAATCCCGACGCCGCGTTTGTTCTTGCTCCGGCGGAAATCGAAATCGAGTAAAATTTATAAAACGAAAAAACTCAAACAAGCGGCAAAACGACTTGTTCCTATCATAACGAGGCATTAAACAATGAGCGATTCAAAATCTTTCTCAAATTTCAACGAACAACAAAACAGTCCGATTCAACAACTAACGGACAGAGAACGCCGAAAAATGCTGAGACAGATTCTTGTCGGCGGAACGGCGGCGGTTGCGACAACCGGAGCGTTTTTCAGCCGCGAGGAGAACGTTCTCGCGACGACGCTTGCGCAACCGGAAGAACAACGCAAAGAAGCGGAAACGGACGCGCTTTCCGGCGCGTCGCGACAAAATACGAATTGGGCGAAGTTTTCCGATCTGAAAAAACCAATGGCAAAAGCGACTTTTGTCGGCGATATTAAATTAAGCCGCATGTTTCTCGGCGGAAATCTTATCGGCGGATGGGCGCATGCCCGCGATTTAATTTACGTTTCCGATTTGGTCAAAGCGTATCATACCCGCGAAAAAATTTACGCGACGTTTCAAATGGCGGAAGCGTGCGGAATCAACGCTTATCTTGGTCATCATTCGCACATCGGAATCCTCAACGATTATTGGGATAAAAAAAGCGGAACGCTGCAATATATTGCCGATTGTTCCAATCTCGAAGGAGCGAAACGTTGTATTGAATTGGGCGCGGCGGCTTGTTACGTTCAAGGAGAAGCCAACGACCGATTGGTGCGGGAGAAAAAATTTGACGAGATTAAACGGTTTCTCGAAACAGTCCGCGAAGAAGGCGTGCCGGTTGGTCTCGGCGGACATGATATTGAAACGATTCGTGCGTGCGTCGAAAAGGATTTACTGCCGGATTTCTGGATGAAAACGATTCATCATGACCGTTACTGGTCGCGCCGCGCGGGCGATCAGGAACACGATAACGTCTTTTGCCGCAAACCGCAGGAAACGATTGAATTTATGAACGCTCTTCCGCAACCTTGGATTGGTTTCAAAGTTCTTGCCGCGGGAGCGATTCGACCGGACGACGGTTTTCGTTTTGCGTTTGAAGCGGGTGCGGATTTTCTTTGCGTCGGTAATTATGATTTTCAGATTGTCGATAATGTGAATACTTGCATGAAAATTCTCGAATCGAACCTGAAACGCGCGCGTCCTTGGATTGGTGCGTGAAAATATAGGGAATCGCTAAAAACGAAAAGTGAAAAGTGAAGAACAATGGCGGTCGGGAACGTAACGAGGTGAAGCGACCGCTTTCGTATTCGTCGAATTTTTATTTTTGAAGCGCTCCGCCACTGTAGCAGAACGTCTCAAAGTCGAAAAATTTGATCAAAGTTTTGTTCCCAGATCGTCATTCTTCTTATCAAAGATAAATACAAAACAACTCGCAAAAATGAACGCGAATCGTTCAATTTCCTCCGAAAACGCGGCGGATTTCGTGCGGCGAAGTAACGCCGGATTCCATCAGCGAAACGGCGCGGGCGGATATTGGAATCATGCCGCCTTGTTTGGCAAGATTGCGAAGCGTTGACGTTTCGCGTCTGTCTAACACGCCGCGCATAACTTCGTCGTCGTTTAACGGGAGCGATTCGGCAATCAACGCGCGTCCGCGATAGCCGGTTCCGCCGCATTTCGGACAACCTTTCGGCAAACGGTATGCGGATAACGTGAATTTTTCGCGGTCGATTTCCAACGTCAACGGCTCGCGGGATTTCGGCGTTTCGGCGCATTCGCAAAGCCGCCGGACTAACCGTTGACACAACACGCAGGAGACGCCGCTCCGAAGAACAAACGGTTCAATTCCGATTTCGCACAATCGTCCCACCGCGTCCGCCGCGCTGCCGGCATGAAACGTCGTGATGAGAAGATGTCCGGTCAATGCCGCTTGCAACGACGCTTCCGCCGTTTCGCGGTCGCGGATTTCGCCGACAAACAACACCTCCGGGTCTTGCCGCATCATGTATTTGATCATATCGCGAAGCGTTAGCTCGCCTTGATGCGGCGTTTCAATTTGCGCAACGCGATCCAGCGCATGTTCAATCGGGTCTTCAAGCGTTACAATACTTCGCAGCGTTTCGCTTCGGTCGGCAAGTTCCCGCAACAAAGCGTAAGCGGTTGTCGTTTTACCGCTTCCCGCCGGTCCGGTTACAAGAATCGCGCCGGCGTTTTTGCGAATTGTTCGTAAAAGATTTTGCAGCAAATCGTCCGAAAAACCAAGTTCGTCCGGGTAATGAAACCGATTTTCTTCCGAAAAAAACCGGACGACAACTCGCTCGCCGTAAAGCGTCGGCGCGGTACTGATCCGCATTTCTTTCAGAACGTTCGGTACGCGGTTGGAACGCACCCGTCCTTCCTGCGGAGACGCGGTTTTGTACGTCAGAAGATTCGCCAATACTTTGAGACGCGCTGCCGTTTGCGCGGCGTGTTCGCTCGGCAATTCTCCGATTTTGTGCAATACGCCGTCAAGACGAAAACGAATTTCGACAGCGTATTTTCCCGGCTGAAAATGCACGTCGCTGGCGTCGCACGCCGACGCTTCCTGAAGAATCCGCTCAAGAATAGCGACCACAAAATCCCCGCCGGAACGCGCCGCTTGTTCCGCGTTGACGAGCCAATCTGAAAAATGTTGCGATGAGGACATGACGAATTTTTGCGACAAGGGCGGTTAAAAAAATACAGAATAAAAATCGGTTTGCAACAACGTTTCACTTACTCATGAATCTTATTAGGGCGGTTATCGTCGCGACTGCCCATTTTTTGATAGACGCTTAATGCGGTATTCGGCGTGATGAAACGAATAGAACCGTCGCCCATCAAATGGTTCGCGCCGCCGGTATGATACGAACTGTAACCGCCGACAAGAAATTGTCCGGGCAGTTCTTTTTCGTAAATTTTTGGAGTTGGAATTATCGCGGAAATAATCGAATCCGACGCTTTGATTTCAATAGATTCGTATCTTGTTTTGTATTCCGTTTCGTCTTCGCTTTTTTCGGCGGCGACTTCATCGTTGACAAAATCATCTCTTTCTTCATCGCTTGAATCATTATTATGAGTCGCCGACGGCATTTCCCAATTACAAAACGGACCAACCAGCGTATTGACCGGATTTCCCGTATTGCGAATCGTTCCCGGCGTGCCGGACGCCCAGCCAAGTCCGCCGTAAACGTATTTAGAAGGAATGTATTCTCTATCAGACGTCGCCATACTTTCTACGTCCGTTTTTTTACTTTCTTCCGATTCATTATTGCCGTCCGCAATTTCCTTCTCTTCCGGCAAAATATATGTGATTGACGTCGCGTACCATGAATGGCGTTGGTTCGGCTCGTTAAAAATAACGCTTTCGCCGAGAAATACGGTGTTTGACGTTCCGTCAAAAATATCGCGGCTTCTGATTTTGCTGTTGAGGGAAAACACGCCGTTGTTGTCCAAGTTGATCGAAGTTTCTTCACCGCCATGACACGCCATGTAACTCGATTGAGCTAATCCGTCGCGGGTTGAATATCGATAACTGTTAGCGTCCGAAGGGCAAGCTAACGTTGGAAATATAGGAGCAAACCATACTTCGCGGTTTTCAGGATCGTAACATCCTTTGCTGAAATCAATTTTTTCGTAAAGCGGCGTTTGCTCGATGTACGGCAGAATGCGCGGAATCCATCCAAGATGGTTGCCGACCGGAACGTTGCGAATCGGTCCCGTTTCGTTGACGGTTCCGGCAGGCAAAACGCCGCGATTCGACTCGTAATGTTTGACCGCAACGCCAAGCTGCATCAGATTGTTCGTACATTGAAACCGCCGCGCCGACTCGCGCGCCGCCTGCACCGCCGGAAGTAACAATGCAATCAAAATCCCGATGATGGCAATGACTACCAGCAATTCAAGTAGCGTAAAGGCATTTTTTGACATGATAAAATCTTCTTTCTTTTTTGATCTACGAAAGTTCACGAAATTTCTTTTGCGGATTTTCAGGGATAGCGTTTGTTTTACTAATCTTTTAATAGCGACTTTTGCGTAACATGAGCGAGATAACATTCATCCGCATAAATAACATTATTCATAATTTCTTACATGAAATTATCGATCAATTTAGGTTCATCCGCGAATATCATAAACTCTTTTTCGTGAATTTTCGCAGCTTTTGCGGTTCAAACTTACTTTGTTATTGCGTAAATTACCGTTCCGCTTTCATCACGATAAACGGCGTCAATCGTGATTTCTTTCTCCGCATGCGTTGTCAGTTGAAAAGTTCCGTTTAAATGCGGCGATAGTTCTTTGAACGTAACGCTTTCGCCGGTAAACGACGGGTCTGCCGCGCGGCGTTGTTCTGCGCGTTCCCGCATGTCGCGGATGAGCAAATCGGTTTCAACGTACAAAAGTTGACGCTGCGTTTCGAGCCGTCCGTTGTATAACTGCCGAAGAATCACGGCGGATAACGCGGAAACAAACAACAACAAAACAAGAGCAATGATCAACGCCGCGCCGTTACGGTTTGACGTTTTGAAAGGACGTTTCGGATTGAGCATTTTTTTCTCCATTATTTTGTTCTTACAATAATGATTCGCCAACGCCCCGTAAACGACGGATCAATTTGGTATTCGGATTGTTGTTCCGCCGAGAGCGAAATGACGCGAGTAAACGAATCGAGTTGGTTTGGTTCGGGGATTTTCGTTCCCGGCGGATGAGTCCAGAAATTCAACGCAACGAGTCCGGCGTTTTTTTCTTTTCCTTCGTTAAACCAAATTGCGGCGGCGGGCAAGGCGTAACGTTCCGTCGCGATGCGGCGCTGATTTTGCCAAACGTCGCGGCGAACAAATTTCTTTTCGGGAAATTCGCCGTCTTCCAGCGCGTAAATGATTTTGTTTTCGCCGTTTTGCCATTGCAATAAATTCGCGTCTTGCCGTAAAATTTCCGGCGGACCGTTACGATGCACATCGTCGCGGAACTGCGAAACAAACCGATTTGTTCCTAACGACTGGCGCTGTTGTTCGTCGTATTTCATTTGAAAGTCAAGCATCGAAAAAAGAAGCATGACCGAAATTCCCATAACGACGGACAAGATTCCCAACACCGCGACTAATTCAACCAGCGTAAAACCGGCGTCGTGTTTTCTATGATTTTTCATTCGGGCGTTTCTCCTTCCGTTTCCGCATTTGTTGCGGGCGGCGTTTGAGCCGGTTCTTGTTTCTGCGGCGGAATTGTTAATAATCGCACGAGCGAATATTCCCGTCTCGGACGTTGCGGACTTTCATTCCATGAAATTGTCGCCGTCAACGCAACGGTTTGAAATCCTTCGGCGGGATTATCGGACGCGAGATCAAGCGGTTTCAAATCAAACGCGATTTTGCCTTCGGAAATCGTTTGCGCAACGTTTTGTTGTAACGCGTCGTCCAAAAACGCTTGATATTGTTTTTGTAAATCCTCGAACAACGCGGCGTCGACCGGCGGAAGACGCTCGAAAATATTTTGCAGCGAGTCAATCGCCGATTGCTGCATTTGACTGTTTTGACGTTGTATCGAAACCAGCGTCATGATTTGAGCAAACGCGGCAAAAGAGACGCCGACAAGAATAATCGCCGCCGTTACTTCAATAATGGTAAACGCCGCGTTTTTCTGAAATGTTTTAGGAACGAGCTGCATAGGAACGGTCTCTTATTATTTTTATTGTCCACGAAAAAATTATTCAACAATCGACAACGTGTTAATCAACTTAACCAACGGCATAAATAACGAAATGACAAACGTCCCGATTGCAACGCCGAATATTAATAGACACGCCGAAAAAATGAACTTGCCGTAGAGGTCGATTTTCGTAATTTGCGTCAGTTCTCTTCCGCAAGAAATTCTGGCGAGAACCGCGTCGAGGTTGCCGGTTCGTTCCGCCGTTTCAAGTTGCGCCGCTTCGGCTTTAGTTACATATCCCGCTTTTCGCAACGCCGTAATCCACGACATGCCGAGAACGATTTTTTCTTTAATAGACGCCGTTTTATTGCACAAGTAAGCGCTCGGCGTAATGCGGCAGTAAGTCGTCAGCGTTTTCGGAATCGGAATGTTTCTGCCGACGGCAACGCTTAACATACGAAGTAATTTGCCCGAATCGACGCTACGGAAAATTCGCCGAAAACCAAAGGGTCGCCAAACGGCAATATCTGTCGTCAAAATTAAAAGCATACCAAGAAATGCAAAAGCCGCTATTATAAACGGCATAAGCAAAAACCAGATTTCTCTTAACAGTTTGCAGAAATGAATAACCCCTTGCGTCAACAACGGCAAATCCAGTCCGAAATCATCAAAGATTTTCTCAAATTGCGGTATAATCCAAAGCATAATGAAAAAAACAATCATTAAAAACGGCGCCGCAAGCGAAAGCAAATAACAAAAACGCACCAGAATCATCGAATGTAAATACTCGCCGTTTTTCTCGTCGTCGCCCATTTTTTGCAGCAGCCCTAACGTTTCTTCCTCGCCGCTACCGAGTTGAATAATTCCCGCCGCGTCGTAACGCAACAATCCGGGTTCGGCGGACAACGCTTGCGGCAACGTTTTCCCTTTTTCAAGCGTCGCGGCAAACCGATTAAGTTTTTTTGCATACGTCGGCGAAAAACAACTAAACGCGTACATCCGCACCATTTCCGAAATCGGCGTTTGCGTTTCCAATGCGGTTTGAATGAGAGCAAGCATTGTCCGTTTTCGTGTTTTTTTGACGCTTGCCCAAATGAAAAGAAAAAACGCCAGCAAAAACGCGGTATTAACAATCAGGAAAAAGGCGACTCCCAACAGCGCAAAAAACAAAACGCCGAGCAATTGCAGGAAATGAATCGAGTTCTCGACATTCCACAATGTCATTGCCGCCGCCGCGCCGCCCGCCGCAATAATCAACAACAAAAAAAACTTGAACAACCGAATCCAAAATTCGCGAGACATTTTCTCATTGACGTCCCAAAGAAGCGCTTGCCATTTGACGTCGTGAGAAACTGTTGTTCCTGAAGGAAAATTTTCTGGTTGTGACATGTCGGATTCCTGAAAATAAAATGTTTTTGTTGTCCGAATATTTTTGATAAAATTCCACAATTTACCTATTTAATTTTGCAAATCATGAAATTATGCAATTCTTTTGATTTTAATTTTTTTCGTGTATTTTCGCGGATCAAATCTAAAATTCTTCACAGATAAAAACTTTTTATAAAAAACGTACATACGCCAATTTACTTAAATGATGAATAATTGTCAATAGGGAAATAACTGAAACAATAAAATTTTATTCTTTTCCTAAAATGCAAAAAATAGTATGAAGAAACAAATTTTTGGTAAAATATATAAAATAAGTAATTTTGTCTATCTCGACTCGAAGAAAAACAGTTTAAAATTCACAGAAGAATTTTTCCTCGAAAATTACGATAATTCAGAAAGCGCTTTCGATTTTTTGGTTATTCGCACAGATTCCTATCGTTTCTCTCAAATATTGTTATTGGCAATCGCTAACAACCTCTCATTTTCAGAACAAGCGAATCTGTTAGAATAAAATTTTTTGGAGGAGAATCTCATCTCGCAACATTGGAACGCAAAAAGATGTTGACGCGGAATGAAGAAGGCGGGGATTCAATTTGCGAGACATGAACTCTGAAAAACGACAAAATTTGAATGATCAGAAACACAAAACTTGTTCTGCCACAAACAGAAGGAATCAAATACGCCGGTTCCAAGTTAAAAATTATTCCGCAAATTTTGAGCATGATTGCCGATTTGGACGTGAAAAAAGCGCTGGACGGTTTTAGCGGTTCGACGCGAGTGAGTCAGGCGTTTGCAAAATTGGGATTTGACACAACGGCAAACGATATTTCTTTTTGGTCGGAAACGCTCGGAACAGCGTATCTTTTGAATACGGAAAAGCCCGCGAAATATCAGCCGATTCTCGATCATTTGAATCGCTTGCAAGGATGCGACGGTTGGTTTTCGCAACATTACGGCGGAACGGAGAGCGGCAAAGAAAACAACAGCGATAACAAAAATTATCGGCAAAAACGCCCGTTTCAGAAAAAGAACGCCATGAAACTCGACGCCGTCCGCGACGAAATCGACGCGATGGGGTTGAACAAAACTGAAAAAGCGGTCGCGTTGACAAGTTTGATTCTGGCGTTGGACGCGGTGGACAACACGCTCGGACATTATGCAGCGTATTTGGCGGAATGGTCGCCGAGATCGTATAACGATTTGAAATTGAAACTGCCGAAACTTTTTATCAACCGGACCAACAACGAGGTTTTGCGCGGCGATATTTTCGAGACGATTCGCGGACGGCGTTACGATTTGGCGTATTTCGATCCGCCCTACGGTTCTAACAATGAGAAAATGCCGCCCAGCAGAATCCGTTACAATTCTTATTATCATATTTGGACGACCGTGATTCTCCATGACAAACCGACGTTATTCGGCAAAGCGAATCGCCGCGAGGATTCCCGCGACGAAATTGCCGCGTCGGTGTTTGAAGAGTTTCGGAAAGACGAGTCGGGGCGTTTTCTTGCGATGCAGGCGATTCGCCGACTTATCCGCGAAACCGACTCGCGTTACATTTTGTTGTCGTACAGTTCCGGCGGACGCGCGACCAAAGAAGAACTTTACGACATTTTAACCGCGTGCGGCAAGCTTCTCCGCGCGGAAGAAATCGACTACAAAAAAAACGTTATGTCCAACATGCGTTGGACAAACGAATGGATCAATAGCGACCGCAAAAATTTGGAATACTTGTTTTTGATTGAAAAAAAGTAAAACAGATTCGCAACCGAAGAAATTTTCTTTCCGGTTTTCCGTCTGCGTCAATAATCGTCCGGCAGTTGTTTGAGTTGTTCGAGCGTGAAAACGGGGCCTTCTTTGCAAACGTAAAATGGTCCGCAATTACAACGTCCGCATTTGCCGAGTCCGCATTTCATGCGGTTTTCCAAACTCGTGTAAATATCGGCGTCTTTCATTCCTTGTTCGGCAAGTACCGGCAGCGAAAATTTAATCATAATCGGCGGACCGACAACCAACGCAACCGCGTTGCCGCAATCAATGTCCGCTTCTTTTAACACGGTCGGCACAAATCCGACTTTGCCGTCCCAATCGGACGTTTCGCCGCCGGGATCGACGGTCGAAAGAACTTCGACGTCGGGATGTTTCGCCCAATCTTTTAATTCGTTTTTATAAACGAGATCGCCGACTGTTCTTGCTCCGTAAACGATAATAATTTTGCCGTATTTTTCGCGGTTTTCGAGCGCGAACCAAATTGCGCATCGAATCGGCGGCATCGCAATTCCGCCGCCGACGAAAATCAAATCTTTTCCTTCCCACGCTTGCGTCGGATACGAATTGCCGTAAGGACCGCGAAAGCCGATCGTATCGCCCGGATTGATTTTCCACATCTGTTCGGTCACGCGTCCGGTTTTACGGAAACAAAACTCGATGCGATCATGCCAGTTGGAACTGGAACAGATATTGAACGTCGATTCGCCGTACCCGAACACGGAATACAGCCCGAACTGCCCGACGCGAAACGAAAAATCCTTCGCCCGCTCCGCGTCGCGGAAACGTATTTTCACCGACTTAACGTCAACCGTCTGCTGCGTTACGTCGATGACTTCCATTAAATCAGGTTTGTAAATGTTGTCAGTCATTTAAGTTAAAAGTTAAAAGTTGTTTTTCAAATTGCTAAAAGCGGCTATAATTATTTTCGTGTGAATACTTCGCAATCTTCCGGTAATTCCAACGGCGTATCTGATTGAATAAAAAACTGCATTCCTTCAATGTAAATTGTATATTGATGTTCTTTAATATCTGTACTTTCCAAAAATTTTAAGCCGAAATTTCCGTGTTTTTTATCTATTTTAGTAATTTTGAACACCTTCGATGGGTGCGCAAAAGTGCATTTAATTCAAATATATTAAAAAAAC
>JAISZO010000046.1 GCA_031269105.1 Planctomycetaceae bacterium
ATTTGACCGACGTTTTAGTTTACGGCGGAACCGTGAGTTTCCCGCAAGTTTACAACGTTGCGGTTGCCGGAAATTCGTTTATTGCAAGCGGATCGGACGCCGTACTCGACTTGAGCAACCTCGCTTCTATTACGGGTTCGAGCGATGCGAATACGACTATTACGGCGCAAAATGCGGGTGGCAAAGTCAAACTCACATCGCTCGAAAAAGCAACGGACGTTATTTTCCGCGAACTGGACGACGGCGATTTGCTGTTTGGAGAGATTCCGTTTCCGGTGGTTTAAATTAGCCAGTGAAATGGAACAAAAGATTAACTAACTTTCAGAAGTGAAAGTCCTATCGAACGCCCGACATGATCTGTCGGGCGTTTTTTCTTTTCCTCTTGTTTTCAACGGACAAATGGAGTAAAGTTTGTCTTTTGATCGCGAAAATATTGAGAGAAACTCTAAAAACATCTTTATTGTTCGCCGCGAAGGATGCGAGTTCCACGAAGAAATTTTTAAAATAAACGACGCGAATAATATACGTTTTGGCGTAAAAATTTTTACGGCGGCGTTAGAAACGCAAAGAAAAATTAAAAATTGAAAATTGCAGAAATAAATGTCGCAACTCATTACAGAAAAAACGCTTACGAGAATTGAAGCGGTTTTGTTTTTAGCGAGAGAACCGCTTCCGGGACGTCGTTTGTTGCAACTGGCCGACGTTCCCGAAGGAATGCGGATTCGGGGGCTTGTCAAAAAACTCAACTCGCGTTACAATAGTCGAACAAGTGCGTTTCGGATTTACGAGGTAGCGGGCGGTTTTCAACTTCGGACGCGTCCGCATTTTGTGACTTGGTTGGCGCGATTGCATAGCGCTCCGTTAGAAATTTGCTTGAGTACCTCGGCGTTGGAAACGTTGACTATTATCGCACATAAACAACCTATTTTACGTGCGACTGTTGAAAAAATTCGCGGCGTGCAATGCGGCGAATTTTTGAGACAATTGATGGAACAGGATTTGATCAAAATCACGGGAAAAACAAACGATTTGGGACGTCCGTTTTTATACGGAACAACCAAACGGTTTCTTCAATTGTTCGGAATCAACCGAATTGAAGAAATCCTATCAGAAAACACGGAAAAATCAACAGAATAATTTTCTTGAAATCAAATGAATATTATTGCAATAAGTAAAAATGAAAATAAATTTTACAAAATTTGATAAGATTTTATTTCACGAAAAAATATTTTTGGGAATTTCTCTCGATTTTTTATTTTCCCCGTATTGATCTCTTCCTTGACTCTCGGTTATAATTTTGTGAAGTCGTATAAAGTTTGACGAATTTTAGGAAAAATCTGAAATTTTTCCTTTTATTCCGACAAGTTTGTGACGAAATACCATACCATAAACTTGGTGAATAAAACGTAAAATACCGGATTTTATGTTTTATTAAAAAGAAAATCCTTTTAATAGCTAAATTCACTTAAAAAAGTAAAGGGTACAATTGTGAGCGTAACAACGTTTCTTTCGTTCAAAACGTCGAAAAATCAGAAAAAAAGCGGTTATTCCGTTTTACCGTATCGTCGGAACGAGGAATTTTCATTCTTCGCGATGAGCGACGATAACGACGAAGACTGGGATGAAGAAGAAGAGGATGATGAAGACGACGAAGATTGGGATGAAGAATGGGATGATGAAGAAGACTGGGAAGAAGAGGAGGACGAAGACGAAGACGACGTCGAATGGGAAGAAGTAGAAGGCGACGACGAAGAATGGGAGGAAGAAGAGGATGAGGAGGAGGAAGAATGGGAGGAGGAAGAAGAAGAATGGGAGGAAAACGAGGAAGGAGGAGAAGTCGAAAAATAACTTTTCTTTTATTTCTCTTTGAATATTTGTTTTTCACGAAATAAAACCTCTCAAAATAACAAATTGTTTTGAGAGGTTAATGGATGTTTTATGTTGTCATGGATTGCTTTTCGGGTTGCCTTGTGTTCACTGTATTAGAATCGTTTTATATCTATGAATGTTTACGGAAGGCGGCTTGGTTGCAATGAAAATTATTTTTCATCAACGCAAGTCTTTTATATAACGCTACTTATCATTTATTTGACGTCTGTTTCTTTAGTTGCAATGGAAATGGGAACGTGCGTTTTTCCTACTCAACCGTTGACGCAACGCGAATCTTCTTGGGGAATATTTTGTCCCGGAAGTTGGACGGCGCAACGGACGACAACGCAAACTTATGGAAACGATGTTGTTGTAGTCAATACAAGAGATACATGTTTGACGCTCGAATCTGTGGATAATCACGGCGTTTTTCTCAAAAAAGAAACCCATATTGACGTTGCCGATCGGGCTTTTACGCCTGATCCTAAAAAACTTTTTGTGGGTTTTTGCCGTCAGGTCTTGCCGGAATCTATTGAAATAGAGCAACTTGAGCCGCAAGTAATCATTGTGTCTCGCCGTCAGATTGTTTGTCAGGTTTGTCGTTATACTCAACAACTGCCGAATCAAAACGTTACGACAACGCTTTGGTATTCTAATTCGATGACGCCGTACCTTTTGCGTTCTGAAGAAATTTGCACTCAAAAAAACGAAGGCTCTAATTTACCGGAAACTGTTTTGAGTCATACAATTATGACGGTTATAGAAACGTCGGGAACGCGATTATTTAAAAGTTTGTTGAACGAGTATAAAATTCAAACGATCAAAAAAACCGCAAACAGTACGGTGGTTTCTGTCGCCAATTATTCGACAAATATTCCCGGCGGTTTGATACGGGAAATTTCTGTGGAAACCGATGCGGCGGGACGAGTCATAAGCCGAAGCGTAACAAATATTTTAGACTATTTTGTTGCCAGTTCCGATTATTCGCGGCGACCAAAATTCCAAATGAAATCATCTCAAGAAATCCGTTGGAATTGGGAAAACCTCACGCAAGGTTCCGGCGGCTTTCCCAAATAACGACAGACGTTTCTAAAAAATTTTCGCAATCTTCCCTTAAAAATGCGAAAACTCAAAAAAGATGGAAAAACAAGAATGCCCAAAAAATGGATTATCCGCACTTATGATCGGGAACACGTTAATCTTTTGGAACACAACGCTCGCATTCATCCGCTTCTCGCACAGCTTCTTATCGGACGCGGAGTCGAGAGCGCCGATCAGGTTTCGGCGTTTTTGCAGCCAAAATTGACCAGTTTGCGCGATCCGTCGCTCTTACCCGGCTGCGAGAAAACGGCGCAGCGGCTTCTCGATGCGATTCAAAACGACCGGAAAATTACCGTTTACGGCGATTACGACGTGGATGGCATGACGGCGACGGCAATTTTGCGACAGGCAATTCGACTGCTCGGCGGACAAGTCGATTATTATTTGCCGTCGCGTTTGACGGAAGGTTACGGATTAAACAGCGGCGCGATTCGCTCGCTTGCCGCGCAAGGAACGCAAACGATTATCACGGTGGATTGCGGAATCAACAGCATCGAAGAAGCGGAAACGGCGAAAGAACTCGGCGTGGAATTGCTGATTACCGATCATCATACGCCGGGCGGAACGTTTCCCGCCGCCGCGGCGATTACGCATCCGCAAATCGGAAACGTCTATCCGTTTCAGGAGTTGAGCGGTTCGGTAGTCGCATTGAAAGTCGCCTGGTTGCTTTGCCGGCTGGTCGCGGAATCGGAGCGGCAAAAGCGGGAAACAATTCCGCAAAATGCAGATTCCGGCAATTCCGGCGTCGCGAAAGTTTCGCCGAAAATGCGGGAATTTTTGATGCAGGCGGTTGTGCTTGCGGCGTTGGGCGCGGTTGCCGACGTGACGCCGCTGATCGACGAAAACCGCGCGTTGGTACGGTTCGTGCTGGAACGCGGTTTGCGGGATCACGCGACGCTCGGTTTGCGGGAATTGCTGCAAGTTGCGAAAATTGATACGTCGAAAACGCTGACCGCTGAATTGATTGCGTTTCAGATTGCGCCGCGTTTGAATGCGGCAGGACGTTTGGGACTGGCGCAGCTCGGCGTGGAACTTTTGGTCACAGACAAACCGGAGCGGGCAAAAGAGTTATCGCAATATATTAACAATCTCAACGAAACGCGGCAGAAAATAGAACGCGAAATTACCCGCGCGGCGATACGTCAGATTGACGAGTTATTTTCGCCGGACGATCCGGCGTATGTCTTGGACGACGTCGGCTGGCACGTCGGGATTATTGGAATTGTTGCCGGAAAACTTTGCGAAAAATACAATCGTCCTGTTATCCTTCTTGCGAAAGACAAAATGGAAAACAAGCCCGCAACCGGTTCGGGACGCACGGTTCCTGAAATGAATCTTTATAATGCATTGCAAGCGTGTTCGGATTATCTTGTCCGTTTCGGCGGTCATGCGTCGGCGGCGGGATTGAGCGTGAAAGATTCGCAAATTGACTTGTTTCGCGAGGCGTTTTGCGAATATGTCGCCGCCGCGATTCCAGGCGAACAGCGCGGGGCGGAATTGACAATTGACGCGGAGTTTCCGTTTAGCGCGTTTGACGTGGACATGGTAAAACGAATTGAGTCGATGGCTCCGTTTGGTCAATGTAACGCCCGTCCAATCATTTGCACGCGCGGCGTAACGCTTGCCGAGCCGCCGAAAACGATGGGTTCGGACAATCGCCATTTTACCGCGACATTCCGGCAGCATCAACAAACGCTTCGCGCGGTCGCGTTTGGAGCCGCCGAATGGGTGGAGGAAATGCGGCGCTGCGACGGCGCTTTTGACGTCGCATTTCATCCGGTGATTAACGAATTTCGCGGGTTTTCCAAAGTCGAATTACAATTACTGGATTGGAAAGAATCGGAATAAACGCAATGATGGAAAAATTATACGGCGAAATGCGCGGCAAAAGTGAAGTTGTAAAAAATGTTCGCGACAATTGAAGTGCATGATCGGAGTACCATCAACAAAGTCGTCACAGAGACAAAACGAAAAACACTTGTTTTTTATACGTAAGGGTAGTATTGACACAAAAAATAAATAGTGTGTTAATTTATGCAGATTAAATAACGTTCATTATTCACATTTTGTGGTGGTGAGAAACAAAAACAAATGATAAAAAGAAGATTTTTCAAATGAAAAAACTTGCAAAAATCATGGTGGCAACGTTTATTGCGTTGGGATTGGGAGCGACTGGAGTTTGTGAAGAAAGTCATTGGACAGTTGATAATACATATACCTGTTCGTATTCTCCAAGTATAAATACATCAGGGGTAACTACAAACAATAATATCAATTGTTTAGAAAAAAATGATATATACTTTACCCGGTCAAGATACGAACATTCGAAAATGACTGGAACATTGGGTTTAAGAGTTTTCGCAGTTTAGGTTTATGAATTTTATTGGTGTTGGCCAAGCAGTCCATGATACTTCGCTTGTACGTTGCAAAGTCTTGATAATAGCAGGAATACAAACAGGTTTTCTTCACGAATTTCCCCAATCGTTCAATCAGGTTGAAGTGCGGCGAATACGAAGGAAGAAAGA
>JAISZO010000059.1 GCA_031269105.1 Planctomycetaceae bacterium
ACATGGATTGCAAATATATCGTCGCAACAAATTACTCAGTCAGTGACAAAAGTTTTCAAAGGACAGAAAGGTATTCAAATGGCGGAAACAATTGAAAAAGGTATTTTACAAGAAGGTATCGAAATCGGCGAGTTAAGAGGCGAGTTAAAAGGTAAGGTCAATGCCATTTTAGCATTTTTACGCGCCCGCTTCAACGAAGTTCCTCAATTGATTGCCGATTCATTACGACAACGAACCGACGCGGTTGCTCTTGAATCGCTTGTTGTTCTTGCGGCAACGTGTACTTCGTTAGACGAATTTGCCGAAACGCTGAAATAAGGACAAAAGCGTCGTTTTTTGCGGTATAAAAAACAAACATGAAATCAAAAAAGGAAATCGTTTTTGAATCAATCGCGAGTTGATTCCGCGCGTTAAATTACTCTTGCGCGCCGGGAACTCTTCGACCGGAATGTTCGCGTTCCTGTTTTTTTTCGTTGTTTTTATTTTTGAGTTCTTCCGGCACGCCTTGTCCCGGACGCCACGAATCGGCGCCCGGTCGCCATTCACGGGTACGATTCCGGTTTTGCGGTAAACGTCCCCAAATAAAATCCGGCGTGTCTTCGATCAGGCGATCGGCGCGTACTTTTTGTTCCTCCGTAAGAATTTCGCGTATTCGTTTGGAAAATTTCTCGCCGAGTCCCTGCAATTGCCGCATGATTGCCGCCCGTTCTTCCCCCGACGCTCCCGCAATTTTGTCGAGGAGAGCCAACGCCTCGTCGGTGACTTGCCTTTGAATCTGTTGAATCTTTTTGACTTGTTCCGGCGTCAATGTCAGCGTATCGAGAAAACCAGTACTGAACAATCCGCTCTGCAAACCGCCGGACATTTGAAACAAGCGTTCCTGTAATTTGTCGTACTGTTTGCCGCTCAAAACGCCGCGAAATTTTTCTTTGAACGCTTCTCCCTTTTCGAAAAATCCCGTCCGAAGACGCTCAATGGCTTCTTCGCGTTTTTCCTTGTTCATCATCTGCGGACCGTTTTCGCGAAACAAGGTTTCCAGTTCTTTGCGAAATTCATTGCCCGTATCCCGCAATTTAGCCGCCTGATCGTCCGTCAACTGCAAGTCGTCCCGAAATTGATTCTGAAATTCGACGTCGGTAAACGCCGTCCCCAGCATTTGCCCGTAAACGCAACTCGCTGACGTCCTGAACGCGACAATCGTTAAAACAAAAAACAATATTATTCTTCGCATTGTTCAATCCTTCATTTTTATTGGTGAAATTCCATTGGTTCGCTTTTCGGAAAAAGAATCGCGATTTTCCTCTTGACGTTGTTCCTGTTTCCAATGTTACAGAAATATCTTAATATTTTCCTCATTTTATTTCTTTCAGCCGCACTTCCACGCTTTCGCGATGCGCAGCGAGTCCCTCTTTTGTTGCAAGACGTCGGACGTCGTCCGCCATGACGGCAAGACCGGAACGATCAAAATGCAAGATGCTGTTTGCCCGTAAGAAGTCGTTGCATGTCAAACCGGACGCAAAGCGCGCCGTGCCGCTCGTCGGTAAAACGTGCGACGGTCCGGCGGCATAATCGCCGACCGCGACCGGCGTGTGATTTCCTAAAAACATCGCGCCAGCATACGAAATTCTGTCGGCGAGTTCTTCCGCATTTTGCGTCGCAATGTGCAAATGTTCCGGCGCAATCGCGTCGGTTACGGCGCACGCTTCTTCCGCGTCGCGGACAACAATCACCGCTCCGAAATCTTCCAGCGACTGCCGCGCCAGTTCGCCGCGTTCCATACGCGACAGTTGTTTTTCAATCGCGGCGACCGTTTTTTCGAGAGCCGTTTTGTCCCAGCCAATCAAAATGCTCGCGCCGGGCGAGTGTTCCGCTTGCGCCAGCATATCAAACGCCGTATAATCCGGTTCGGTGGTAGAATCAACAATCACGACAACTTCGCTTGGTCCGGCAATGGAATCAATATCGACTTCGCCAAAAACAAATTTCTTCGCCAACGCCACAAACAGATTTCCCGGTCCGACAATTTTATCCACTTTCGGAACAATCGTTTCTTCATTGGGTTCGCCCTTATGAATTGCGATTCCGTAAGCGAGCGCGGCGACTCCTTGCGCTCCGCCCATACGGTAAACTTCCGTGATTCCGAGTTCCCAACACGTCGCGAGCAAATCGGGATTGTTCGAGCCGAATTTTGTCGGCGGCGCGATCACCGCGAGTTCTTTGACGCCGGCGGCTTGCGCCGGAACAGCCGTCATTAACACCGTCGAGGGATACGCCGCAGCGCCGCCCGGCACGCAAATTCCGACTCGCCGCATCGGTCGGTAACGCTCGGCAAGATAACCGCCGGGACGCTCAATCCGCGAGTCTTTGTGCAAAATCGCCGACTGAAACGTCCGAATGTTGTCCCGAATGTTACGTAACGTTTGCAAAAACGCCGGTTCCGCCTGTCGATGCGCCGCAACAAGTTCCGTTTCACCGACCCGCAACGTTTCCGGCGTGATTTCGGCGCGGTCGATTCGTTTGTTGTAATCCAACAGCGCGGACAATCCCCGTTCGTCGACATCGCGGCAGATCATTTCGACAATTTGTTGCGGCGTCAGCGACTTGCCGAAAATTTCGAGCGTCCGGCGCCGTCCCGCCTCGCTGACAATATCGCCGCGCGGCGAAAGTTTCCTCCGCAACTCCGTCATTTTCCGATCGACATTCCGCTCGCGGGCGTCAATCCATTGTATCGCTAAAGGTTGAGTCATTTTGCGTAAAAAATCATTAGGTTCTCATAAATATCGCTTGCAACAGAAATTCAATGTCTGTTCCTGTTTCTATTTTTGCATATTTACGAGGAAATAAAAGACGTCGAGGAGAAAACCCTCCAAAATATCCCAATCGACAGACTCCTCTTTTGATCCCCCAACCGAAGCAAAAGTATTTCCCCATCTTTTTTCAAATTACGGGAATCCAACAACCAAGCGAAATGAGTTCGCTCCGTTCCTGTCTGCCATTTTGACGCTTTGAGAGGGAAATTCCTAGCTTTTTGCTAGGAGGTCATCCCTTTTTAGCAGGAATTCCTGGCTTTTTTCTAGGACGTTCTACCTTTTTGGTAGGAGTTCCTAGCTTTTTTCTAGGACATCCTCCCTTTTTGGTAGGAGTTCCTGGCTTTTTTCTAGGACGCCCTCCCTTTTTGGTAGGAAATCGGGACTTTGAGGTAAAAAATCCCCGCGCTCGTAACGTCATTTCTGATTTTCGGAGCGAGGAATTTTGTCTTTCGGGACGCCATTTTTCACTTTTAGCTTTCTCGAAGCGCCCCGTCATCCGGCTGCGCCGTCTGCCACCCCTCCACCGGCAAAAGTATCTACCCATTTTTTTTCCAATTGCGGAAATTCCCCAACCGCTCTTTTCTGGCGGGGGAAAATTTATTAAGATTCCCCGCCTGTCATTCCCGCAAACCTAACCTGCCATTCCTATAAACTCGTAGTCCATTCCCACAAACATTTCGGACAAGCGA
>JAISZO010000007.1 GCA_031269105.1 Planctomycetaceae bacterium
GTGAAGGTCAGGTCGATCATGAGTTCCTCCGTGAACAAAAAAAGGGGGCGGTCGTAAAGGAACAATATAAACCTTTTCACGTTTTGGAAAAAGACCAATTTATTGCAGGTTCAAGTATAGAATCCGGTCAGAATTTTTTGGCTCCACCACTAAGTCACCATAAGCGGTCAACTCCCGTCTGATTAACGAACATGATAATTCATGCCCGTCATCCGGGGAAAAATACGCCCATGAATATAGCCGTATTCTCCGAATATACAAGGGTTTGCGTCACTTTTTTTCTTTCTAATTTTTAGTGACATTTTCCACGTCACCGGATTTCCTCCGGTGACGCCATTACCCCCTAGGGGATTCGAACCCCTGTACCCGGACTGAGAATCCGGTGTCCTGGGCCAGCTAGACGAAGGGGGCTGCTGCATAACAAAAACTCATTTTACTCATTGATCTTTATACTATTTTCACTTACTATTTTTATACTGTTTTCACTTAAAAAATCGGTTTCTTATTTTCGTTTGTCCTGCAATTTGACGTCTTTTTCCATTCAAAAAGCCAAAGTTTCAAGGAGAAAAAATAGAATACTTCTATCATCTAAGTTACTCATTATTGTACTTTACCTTAATTGCTCAATAATACAATTAACTTAAAATGAGTAAAATTGTTCTGTATTTACTGTTCATCAATAAATACGCCTCTTATTTTGACCGTTTTTTTTTATGTGTCAAGTTCCAGATCGCGTTTATGACAAATTTCACAAGAGAATTTTGAAAAACTGAAGCAACCTCAAGTAGAGTCGCGGAATAGAATTATTGTTAAGTTGTTGTTTGTAACCGCGTAATTTTGCGATTTTCAGGCAAAGTAAGACTACGGAATAATGCCTCATTCTTTACTTAACTTAATCACTAATTTATTCTGTCATAAAAAAATTCAAAAAAGAAATTTTTTTCTTAAAAACTTTTGCAATTTTTTTGCGTCTAACTATAATAAAATTTTAAGCGAGCAATGAATTTGTTAAAATAAGCAAGCGCTAAATTCAAATTTAATTACTCATCTCCGCAGTTTAACGTCTTTTCCAGAAAGTTTGAAGTATGCCACGCATGTCCGATTCGTTACGTCAATTTTTTTCCGGCGACGGTTCTTTCGCCGACCGAATTATTGATCTGTTCGACAATCTTATGGAGTCCAATTCTTCTAAACGTCCATTCAAGCGCGCTTATATTTTTGAGCCGTTGGAAGAGCGAATCGTCTTGAACGTTGCGCCAACGTTTGTTGATTTGCCGGATGAAATTACCGTCGTTGCCGGGTCAAGTTATCACGTTGCGTTGAACGGATACGATGCGGACGGCGACGCTTTAACGTTCACCGCGAATAGCGCGATCGACACTCTGGCAAATGTTCTTATGAACAACGCGAATCAAACTCAAACCGAAAACACCAGCGCAAGAATGCACATCGTGCAGCGCGACGCAAATGGAAATATTGTCACGGACTTTGGTTATATTACGTTTGAGTTTTTTGAAAACGACGCTCCGAACACGACGGCGCGTATTAAACAACTCATCGCAGAAGAGTTTTACGGCGGCATTCTCTTTCACCGAATCATTGACAATTTTATGATTCAGGGCGGCGATCCGACCGGAACCGGCTACTACGGTTCAGATTATTCTGATTTTGCCGATGAATTTAGTCAATATCTGCGGCACAACAGCAAAGGGATTCTCTCGATGGCAAATTCGGGAGCAAATACCAACAACTCGCAATTCTTTATCACGGACGCCGCAACGCCTTACTTGGATGACGTCCACTCGATTTTCGCGTTTCTCACCTCTGGTTACGATGTGTTGGAAGAAGTCAGCAAAGTGACAACCGACAGCAATGACCGTCCTATTCTTGACGTCGTTATGGAAGACGTCAATCTCTTCACCGACACGGAAAACGGCGTGTTGCGGATTGTCACAACCAGCGCGATGGCAAATACGACGCAAACGGTTACCGTGAAAGTTGACGACGGCAATGGCGGTTATGACGAAAAAGAAATCGCGGTTCGTATTATTTCAGGGAATTTGGATGCGCCTCAACAAGCAAACGTCGTAGGAGGCGAAACAATCTATATTGATCTCCCCAAATTGGAAAACATGGGCGACGACGCGCAGATTTCTTATTATGTGATTCCTTTCGACCAATCGCATCCGAACATGCAATATGAAATCACGGAAGACAACCGTTTGAAGATTACGGCGGGCGAAAATGTTGCGGGACCGCAATACGTTTACATCGGCGTACAATCCGCGCTGGACGGATGGATTTATTCTACTGAAAACAATTATGTCGGTAGATACATGTTGACGGTTGTGACGCCCGCCGCGCCGCAAGTCGCCTGGATTGACGGCGACAACGGAACCGAAGGAGACGGAATCACGTCGCATAACAACAAAGACGCGGAGACAACATTGACATTCCAACTGGAAGGTCTTATTCCCGTTTCCGACGTAATGGTCAATTTGTACGCCAACGGCGTGGAAATGCCGTATCAAATCATTAGCGAAAAATATTACGACAATGACGGTAATGAAATTACCGACATGGCTCAGGACACTATTGCCTCGCGGACAATCGTTGTGGAAACAATCGGAAGCGGCGAATATAAATTGAATGACGGAACGTATCAATTCACAGCGAAACAAACGCTCACGATTTACGACGGAACGTTGCCGTTGGTCAGCGATCTTTCCGTGCCGGTTCAGGTGATTGTGGCGACTGTTGCGCCGGAATTTCTTTCGCCGATTGAGGGCTTTCGGTACGACGTTTCGCCCGGCGACGAATTTGCGGTGGAAATCAAAACAAACAAAGACAATGCGGAAGGCGAGATAACAATAGAATTGATCGGCGAACTGCCGCAAGGAATGGCGATTCATACCGACGAAGTAACCGGACAACGCACGTTGACTTGGAATGTACCGGAAGATCACGAGGCGGATAATTATACCATTCAGTTAAAAGCGACCGACGGCGCGGGCAATTCGCGCACGGTCTCGTTCCAACTGATGGTGCAAACCGGACCGAAATTTGACGTCGTCGGCAATACGGAAATCAATGAAGGAGATTCGTTGACGCTGATATTGCAGCCGTCGGATTGGATTGAAGAACCGGCAAACGTCGACGAAACCGATGAAACGGACAATGACGGACCGATTGAAGGCGGCTGGCAATATGAAATCATTGATTCCACATTGCCGGAAGACGCAAATATTCAGATTATTCATAGCGACAACGGACGGACGGCGACGCTTGTTTGGGATACGACCGAAGCGGACGGTCCCGGTCTTTATACGATCACGCTGCAAGCGACGGACGAAAATGGAATAACGCGAATCAAGATGTTTCAGGTTACGGTCAATGAAGTGAATACGCCGCCGTATTTTGCCGCAGAAGATTTTGAGGAATTGTACAACGTCAACGAACATGAAGAACTTGTTATCAACGTGAAAGCGCGCGACAACGACGTGCCGCTAAACACGTTGACGTATTCGCTGATCAACAGCGACGTTCTTTTGACCGGAATGGAAATTAATCCGGCGACCGGACTTTTGACGTGGATTCCGGGCGAAGAATATGGCGGACAGACTTATTCCGTTACTGTTCGAGTTACGGATCAAAACGGCGCGACGGCGCAATATACGCTTCTCATTGCCGTTGCCGAAACGGATTTGCCGCCGGTTTTCACGGAAATTGCTCCGATTGAAGTTTACGATGATTTCGGCGATTTGAGTTTTTATGTCGAGGCAACCGATCCCGATATGCCGTCGAATTTGATGCGTTATTCGCTGGAAGGCGACGTCCCCGAAGGAATGACGATTGCGCCGAACACCGGAGAAATTCATTGGGCGATTCCTCTCGATTATGTCGGAATGGAAATACCGTCGGTCGCGTGGAACGTTCAAATCAAAGCGACGGAAATTATTCTGACGCAAGTGATCAACGAACTCGGCGAATACACGTTTCAGGAGTTCGAAGGGCTTTCGACCAATCTCGTTGCGTCGATAACGATTAAGAGCCGAAGTTATGAAATCGCTCTCGCAGAATCGCAAAAAGAACAAGAAATCGCTATTGCGGAATCGGCGTTTGCGGCGCTCAACGCGGTTTGGGCAAATTATGATCGTCCCGGACTTCCCGATACGGACGCGGCGGCGCTTTCATCGGCTCTGCGCGACATGAGAATTGGCAATCCGGCGAATACGCAGCGGCAAAACGCGACGCCGGAAACGCCGTTATACGATAAAAATTATAACGGTTTATTCCGTAATCCGTTTTCGACGGTCACATTCGGCATTGATACTCTCGGCGCTACGAACGACGCGGATACAACGAGCGAGAATCAGGAAAACGCGGAAAGTCCGCAAAATTCGCAACCGCAATCCAATTCAGGAACGTCGGACGGACAAACCTACCGCGCCAGACGACCGGTTTCGCCAAGCGCGTTTTTACGCGGCATTGAAAACGGATTATCGCGAGTCGGCACGCCGCTATTGGATTCGCTCAATAACGTTCATGTGGATCGTGCGATTTCCGAATGGAACGAAGCAAGCGAATCGTTGCAATCTTACTACGATTCGCTTCCGAAACCGGCGGAACAATCCGCCCGCGATGCGGCGCTCTTCAACCGGAACAACGCAAATCGCACTTCGGCAAATCCGCAAAACAATTCGCCCGAAGTCAACCGAAGAACTTTTGATGCCTTGCGGTTAAAATGATTACGTAAAATTTATAATCCGCGAAAATTCACGAAATCATTTTCAATCAGATTATTTTTCGCGACATTTCGCGGATTTTGCGAATCAAAAATAGAACCTATCTGATTTGTTACCGAGTATTTGGGAATTTCTAAAAACCTTGCGTGACTATTCAGTAGTATCTGTTAAATATCATCCGCGCGAAAATAATCAACCACCCCGTCGGGCGGCGCAGTTGACCGACGGGGTGGTTGTTATCCTTTCAAGGCGATTGGGGGTAGAAAAGTCCTGCGGGACTTGCTCTATTTGCAATATCTTATTATATGACAATAACTTACGTCAAAATCAAAATCCCGTTTGTACTAAATCCGTACCTTTTTTTGAAAATTTAACTGCCGACGACGTTGAATCTTTGCAAGCAATTATCAATCGCTGGCGGGAACTTTCACCGGCGGTGAAACAATCAATCTTGCTTTTGGTCAACGCAAGCCAAAGAGAGTAAAACGAATAGCGTTGCACTCTTTGGGGAACGCCGGGAGGACGGTCTTGTTGGTCT
>JAISZO010000019.1 GCA_031269105.1 Planctomycetaceae bacterium
TTTTTGAGACAGTAACAGTATTGTTACCAAGAAGTTACGTTTTTCACCCAAAGGATGCTCTCATGAACAAGGAAGCTATTATCGCTGAAATATTGACAAAAGTCAAGTCCGATTTGCAAAATTATGTGGGAGATTTCGACCAACCGCTTTCTCCTGAAAATGCAGAAATAATGACAAAAAATCTTGTCGCAACCGCCCAGATTTTTTTGTGAGGAAATCATGAAAATCTATTTGACGGAACATGATATTGGAAACGATTCGCGAGCAAGAAGAGATTCCGCTTGAAGAAGTTCGAGCGGTCGCGGTGAGCAGGGGCGGCGTGAACGTTTTAATGCAGGAGCCGGGCAAGAAGAAAGGTCGCAAACGTCAACGTTCGGGCGAGCGGAAAACGGCGACGGAAGGCGAGTTTGATTCTCCGACGTCGTATAAAAACGCGGTGGTTGGAAGTGTGACGCTTTACGACGTAGTTCCGCCGGGACGTTTGCAAAGCCGCTATGTGGCGCAAATGACGGAAGACAAAGCGGTCGCATTGAAACCTATTTACGGCAAAAACAGCGAGGAAGGGAATAAGCAATTTGAGGAGAAAAAAAAGATACTATTGGAAGACGCAAACGGTGCGGAAAAGATTTATCGCTCGTTGAAATATTTCGAGGAGAATTACAAATACTCGGCGGAACAAGATCGGATATTGCAAGCGAAAATCACATTTTTCAAGAACAACAAAGCGTACATGGAATACACACGTTTCCGCGACGAAGGGCTTACCGATAGCCGGCGGCGTGATTGAAGCGGCGTGCAAGAGCGTCGTAAAAACCCGTTTTTGCCGGAGCGGAATGCGTTGGAGTCGTACAAAAGGACAAGCGATTTTAACGCTGTGAACGATACTAAAATCCGAACGACGGGAGCAATTTTGGAATAAGAGACAACGAAGTTCCTTATTGCGAAACAAATCGTCATCCGTTTCAAATATTGAGACGACTCCGCCGTCGGTTTGATAACGTATCCGGCGAATTTGCACCCAACGTCTGGCTTGTTCCAAATCTGTTGTCGTATAAAATCCGCTTCCGAAATCGGTTGTACGGCTTGCTGTTGTCGAAGCGGACAATAGCGGCTTCTCAACCGCAATCATACCGCCATGATAAAGTCTCATTTCATTTCGCTTTTTTGATTGTTCATGTAATCATTGATAAGCGGCAAAATAAATCGCCAACCTTGCGTGTGTAACGCTTCATAATTATCCAAAAGATAATCCAAAACGCCCGCTTCGTCGAATTTTCGCGCGACGTCAGCGCCGGAAACGGAATATTGATTCGCATACATCTCAATACAAAATGATACAAACTCGATTATTTTAACGTTCTTTTTTATTTGCCGTTTTTCTTTGCAACGTTGTTTTTTGACCGTTTACTTTGAAAGCGGAAGTACGATTACATTATCAAAATTAGTATTGCGTTTGAATATCCGCAAACCGACGGCGCCGGCGGAAGATTTTAGGAAATCGCGTCTTGTTGTCATGTTTCTTACCTTTAAAAATATGTCAATCCTGTATTTCAATACAATTTCTCTATTCTTTATTCTCTTTTTCTAATCGTTTTTGCTGGCGATGGTAACGGATAATTGCGCGGAAAAAAGAAATCGTGACGGCAAACGCGACAATCCAAAAAATAAAAAAAACGCTAATACCGCCGATGAGAGACGACGTGTTTTGAGGATTGTTCAGAGAGCCGACCAGCCCCAAAGGAAAGAAAAGCGTCGGAAACAACGAGAACACCGCCCCGACATACAACGCCCAAACCTGCCGCATTCCTAACGCCAACGATAACCCGAATGTCGCTATCGCCGGAAGTCCATAAACGACAAAAGTAAAAACAAAGAAGAAGATGAAATCCTTTGTCGGTAATCCATTATTATTAAGTAGAATAAAAGCAAAGACGCTTAAAATCGCGAGAAAATGCAGAATCGTTAGCACGATCATGTTCGTCAACACCGGACGTATCACGTGTTTCTTCAACAGCGAAAGAACGGACATGTACGATTCTTCCGCCGCGTCATGCCAGCGTTGTTTACTCCACGTTTCCAATCTGGCGCGAAAAAGTTCCTGAAACGCATTCCGCTTGTAACGAAAAGAAAATTTCCGTCCTGTTTCCTCACGCACAATCAGCCGATAACTTTTGAAACGTATTCGCTGCGGCGCATCGTCCCGCGAAACGACAATCGATTCCGACAAAGAATTGGACGTTATCTCGCATTGATCCGCCGCCGCTTCCAGCGACGCGACGCCGAACATTCCGTATTTGAGTTTCAAACGGATCGGCGTCAGCGGTTCGTATTCCGTTCCTTCGCCGCTTTCCGCTGAATTGGAAAAATTGATCATGTTCGGACGATGCACGTCTTGCGGCTCGTAATAAGCGTAAGGATTGTCTGAAAAACTATTGTCGGAATCGGTCATAGCAGTCGCTTTCGATTATGTTTGTGAATAAATGATGATGAATGATCGTTTCTGCCGAAGCGGTTGCGCTCCGTTTCCGCAGATTCAATTTGCGTTTGTTGACGAAACATTCGGATCGCCGCCAAGCAGCGCTTTGGAAAAAGAATCGTAGGCGGATTTATTTTTCGATATGACTTTTAACTCGCGTTGATATTGTTTTAATGAACGCTCGGCTCGTCCTTTTTGATCCAAGAGAATTCGGAGTTTGTTTTTCGATTGCATATAGGCGGACAATCCTTCTTCCGACGTCTTTATCGTTTGCTTCAATACCGACAATCCCACGTTTTCGTTGTAGATTTGTCCGCCGATTTTTCTTCCCGAAGCGGCAGTGCGCACTTCTCCCATCATTTCCGCCGCGTCCGCCAAATGTTTTGCCGTAACAATATAAACCATCGTCAGCCATTCATAAGGAACGTCGTCCTTAATTTCTTCTAACGACATTTTCAATTGGCTTATCTCTGCTACATTCGACTGTTGACCGCTTTCTCCGGTCGAGCCGCTTTCTAATAGATCGTTGACGTCTCTATCATTGCCGGACGCAGACGAAGAAATTTCTTCTTTTTCGTAAGAGGAAGTCATGGGATCGTCCGTGAAAGGCGTATTCGCGGACGGCAAAAAAACCGGTTTGGGTTTTGGAATGAGTTCCGGCGAATTTTTCCCCATATTTCGGGAAATAATATTGATTCCGGCTTGCATCGTCAGAAGGAGCATACGATTTTTTTCTTTTTGCGGCATGTTCGCTTTCGATTCGGCATTATGATAACGTCTCAAGACTTTCGCCAACGCCGATAAAGCGTTTATATCGCCGCCGTCGCCAAGAATTTCAACGCAGATTTCGTCAAGATTTGTATTGCCTTCCTGAAAGAGAGGAATGACGTCGTTTTGAGACTCGCTTCCCATTTTCTTCAAAATCGTTTTTATCGTGTCGGCAAGCCGTGCGTTTTTTAATCCTTTGACGAGCGTTACGCTTGCGCGGCGGTCGCCGACTTCGCTGATTGCGTCGGCTGCGGCTTCGACAATAACGGGATTGTTTGAATTTAACAAAGGAAGTAAAAATCCGGCGGAATCGGAAGCGTCGGGACGTCCGATGTATTGGAGCGCTTGAATAAGAGTGATTTTTGCGTTTGTTTTTACCTCCGGCGAAAGAAGCGCCGCTTTAACGCCGTTTTGTATGGAACCTCCGACGTTAAAACATAATTGCGTCGCTAATTCCGTATCGGTTTGAACTGTATTGAATACGGCGGCAAGGACTCGCGGATCGGATTGATAATCGGAAAGTACGGTAAGCGCTTCCAGCAATGATTCTTTTTTTCCCGTTTCCGACATAGAGGAAGAAGACGACATACTATCGCCGCTCATTCCTCCGTTTTCCGTCGACGCGTTTTTCGCTTGTTGGGCGGCGGCTTCGGCTCGCTGTTCTTCTAAAAACAGAATTGTACCGCAAACATCGGCGACGCCGTTACCGTCGGATAGAGCGCACCACGCTTTGAGCAACGCGATTTGTTGCGTCCCTTTTGCGCTCAACGCGGCTTGCTTAAGATGAAACGCTATTTGTATTCTTAGGTCAACGTCGTCAAAAAGGGAATTTACCGGAATATTTTTAAGCGGAACGGTCACGTTAGGCGAAGACGGAACGTCTGACGGCGAATTGTTATAGGTCGGCGTCTCGCCCGAAGCGCCGTAAGAATCCGATTCCAAACCGCCGAACAAGGACGACGACGTCGGCGTTTTTTTAGCGATCTGTTGTTTTCTCATTTGCAAGCGCCGACGCTTTTCAAAGACGTCCGCGTCGATAGAATCGGCAAGCAATTTGCATAACGGCATGACTTGTTCGGCGTCGATTCCCGACTTACGAAGCATATCGGCTTGTTCTGTCCAAGTCAATTTTTTAGGCGGTTCCTTTTCTTCTTGCGAAGGGTCGGACGAACCCGGCGAAGGACGCTCATAATGAGACGTATTGCTTTCATAACCGCCGCCGGAACTATTCGATTTTTCCTTTTGCGCGGAAAGCGCGTTCAATTTTTTTTCAAAAGAAAGGATTCCCGGCATAATAGGGACTCCTGTCATTTTGCTAAACGCTTCGTTTAACGATTTGGCGTCGCTGAAACAAAATTTGCGGTAGTTATCCATCTGATTTGCCGGACGTTTTAATCCGGCGGCTCTCAGCGCGTTGATTGTCCCGATTGTTTCATTTCGCATCCGCGTCGCGCCGTTGTTTTTTAAAGCCGTTTGCCGCGAATTAGCGTTGAACGCAAAAATCAACGCCGCTTTCACATCCAATTCATTGAAAATTTTTTCTAATTCTTTTGTCGCTACGGCAATATTGTTGGGATTGGCTGTTGTGAATTGAGAAATAAGAACGTCAATCTTTTTTGTTCCGGCAATGAAAGAATCCAGCAGTTTATTCAGTATTTCCGCTTCATTCGCGTTATTGAGAATCGGCGTAAGTTCTTCGGAAATGGCGTCATTCTTGAATGCGGCAAGCGTTTTTTGTAAGATTTCTCCGACACTTTCTTGCGCAAAAAGAGATTGCGTTCCTAAAAAACAGAAAACCATAACGGTCAGAATACTTAAATCTTTCTTTGTTTTCATCGTGAAATCCTCAATTTTCGGTGAGAGTAGAATTTGAAGCGATTGTCAAAATAACGTCGCTTTTCCTCAATTGTACTGGAGTTTTGCGCGGGATGCAAGCGCAAAACTCCCTATCTGAGAAAACCTTTTGTAACATTTCAGTCGAAATTCAAGTATTTTGTTCAATATGTGGCGAAAGTAGTCCCGAGCCCTTGTCGGAGGTTTCGTCCTGGGGCGAAAGTCGTTTCAAGCTCTTTTTTACATTTTCACTAGCCGGTGAAAGGTTCGGCGAGGTCGGATTTCTACTTTCGCCAAATTGTTGGTTATGGATATTAAAAATCGTAACGCTTCCGCCGAACTTGCAATTTCAAAATGAGAGAAAGAGCGGCAACTTGGTAATTTGGGACAACAGCGTTTGCATTAAATCGGCAAAAAAGTTATTCATCAGTTACTGGGGACTTAAAGGACGTCCGGGACTTTTACGACTGGCGTCTGACGACGTTCCCAATGGTCCTAATACGTCCCCAATAGCCCCTCATTTCTTTGATGAAAAGCGCTGATAAGACGTTCAAGTACCCCAGAGAGGCGTTGTATCGGTCTCATTTGGTAAAAAGAAAATACAAAGAAGGTTCTATTTCAAAATGGATTGGTGCGACGGTAAAAATATTAATATTATTTTGTATAAGACGTATTTCTCGTGAATTGTTTCGGGTCGATATCGTACTGCTGAATTTTATAGCGGATAATGCGCGGAGTGGCGCCGAGTTCCTGAGCGGCGGCGGCCATGTTGCCGTTTTTTCGTTTGAGCGCGTCGATAATAATGTCTTGTTCAAAAACCGCGACGCGTTCCGCAAACGTGCCGTGTCCGGTCGTGTTGGTCGTGCGTCCGGTCTGCAATGTCGGCGGAAGATGATGTCCGTGAATAACGCCTTCGCGGCTTAAAAGCGCCGCGCGTTCAATCGTGTTTTCTAATTCGCGAACGTTTCCAGGCCAATGATAACTCGTCATCATATCGATTGCCGACGTGCTGATTCGTTTGATTTCTTTGTTCATACGTTTCGAATAAACGTTGACAAAATGATCCGCCAGCAATAAAATATCGCCGCGCCGGTCGCGCAGCGGCGGAAGAAAAATCGGAAAAACATTGATACGGTAATATAAATCGTTGCGGAAACGTCCTTCCGCCATCGCCTCTTCGAGATTTCGATTGGTCGCGCAAATGAAACGGACGTTCGCTCTTACCGGAATATTACTGCCGACCCGTTCAAACGAGCGCTCTTGAATCACCCGCAAAAGTTTCACTTGAATCATTGGCGAAAAATCTCCGATTTCGTCAAGAAATAACGTGCCGCCATCCGCTTCTTCGAGCCGTCCTTTCCGTTGTCCGATTGCGCCGGTGAACGCGCCTTTCTCGTGTCCGAACAACTCGCTTTCTAATAGATTCTCGTTCAACGCGGCGCAATTCACTTTAATAAAAGCGCCTTTCGCGCGCGGACTGGAAAAGTGAATCGCGTGCGCGACTAATTCTTTGCCGGTCCCCGATTCGCCGCGAATTAAAACGGTCGTATCGCTGGACGCCACCTGATAAATCGCCTGATAAACTTCCCGCATCGCGTTGGAATTGCCGATGATGTTTTCAGGACGATAGCGGTCAAGCAATTCGGAACGAAGCCGCGAATTTTCTTCTTCAAGCGGTTGTTGTTGCAAACTTGCTAATCGGCGCAATTTCACGTCGTAAGCAATCATACTGGCGACAATCGACAAAAACTGCAAATTATGGTCGAGCGATTCGTTGGGATCGTAAGAACGATCCACCGAAAGTACGCCGAGAACCTCTTTTTCGCAGAGAATCGGAACGCAAAAAAAACTCATTTCGCCGACCATCCGCTGCTTACGGTTATAAATTCTGTCGAGAAACATCGGCTCTTCCGACATCTTGGAAATTGCAATCGGCTTGCCGGTTTCCACCACTTTTCCGACAATTCCCTCGCCGCGTTTATAGGAAAGCCGTCCCAATTCGTAAGGCGTGTAATCGTGCGCGACTTCGAGCATCAAACCTTTTTCGTCGTGCGTCAGCAGCAATATAATGCCGCGGGTCAATCCTAATTCGTCGTTGAGCAGGTCGAGCGTGGCGACAAGAACCGCGTGTTGATCCAGTCCTCGCCCCAGAAGGCGGCTCAATTTCAAAATCGTTTCCAGCTCATGCGCGTGACGGGTGAGGTCGTTACTTTGAGGTTCTGCCGAAGTCTTTGATGGAATCGTCATTTTTTATGCTGTATAAATTAACGGTAAAATCTTCTGTTGTGTAACATAATTGTTACGAAATTGACGCATTTTTAAAAAATACTACGGATATGTTACTCTATTTTTCAAAAGCGTCAATAATGTTTCTTCTATTGGGTAGAATTTCAGGAAAATAATTCCGTCATTTTTATGCATTCGTCCTGCGGGACAAGATTTTTATAACCGCAAGTCGCGACCTGCGGAAAGCGGCGGGAATGCGAGCGCCGGCTGAAAGACAAAATTTTGGAGATTTCGATTTGTCCCGGCTTTCAGTCGGAGATTGCGATTGTTGCGTTGACCGTATGTCATTCGTTGGTGAAAAAGGATGCGGGGATTTTTTACCTCAAAGCTCCGATTTCCTGCCAAAAAGGTAGAACATCCTAGCAAAAAGCTAGGAATTCCTGCCAAAAAGGTAGAGCATCCTAGCAAAAAGCTAGGAATCTCCCTTTCAAAGCGCCAAAATGGCAGATATTAAGCGAAAAACGAAAAGTGAAAAGGTAAAAGTTTCGCAAGCGGAATTTTTCGCTCTGGGATTAAAACAAAATCTTGGAGTAGCCGCGCCGGCGACGGAAGATTAAGCCGCGCACGGGGCGAAATGATAAAGCAGAGCGTTGTAGATCATCTCGTCCCTTGCGGGACTTATTTTTCTTCTCGCGCGGTTTGGCGTCCGGTTGCATGATACTTGGAATGTGAGATAATCAGAAAAGTGAAATTTTTTTTCGTTTTGAGTTTTAACTTTCGCTTAAAATCATGCCGCATATTCCTTTTGTTCATTTACATTGTCATAGTCATTATTCTTTACTCGACGGCGCGGGAAAGCTGGACGCTTTAATCGCTCATGCAAAAGGACTCGGGATGAACGCGCTTGCGTTGACCGATCACGGAAATATGTACGGCGCGCTGGAGTTTTATCAAAAAGCGACGGACGCCGGAATCAAAGCGATTATCGGTTATGAAGCGTATATCGCGCCGGGAAGCCGTCACGAAAAGAGCGGAGCGTCTTCGGCAAAAGACGCTTCGTTTCATTTAACGCTTCTTGCAAAAGATATTGACGGTTATCATAACTTATTGCAGTTGTCGTCGCTGGCGTTCACCGAAGGTTTTTATTACCGTCCGCGAATCGACAAAGAATCTTTACGGCAGCACAATAAAGGTCTGATTTGTCTCAGCGGATGCGCGGGAAGCGAGTTTGCCCGTGCGATTATTAACGGCGCGGCGGATCATTTCGCTCGCGCCAAGCAAGTTGCCGAATGGTATCGGGAATTGTTCGGCGACAGGTATTTTCTGGAAATTCAAAACGCGGGACTCGAAATCCAACGTGTCGTTCTTAACGGCACGCTGAAAGTCGCTCAAGAACTCGGCATTCCGCTTGTCGCGACCAACGACGTGCATTATGTCAAACAAGAAGACGCGGAAATTCAAGATATTTTACTCTGTCTTAGCACCGGAAAATTCCGCACCGACACGAACCGCATGAAAATGGAAACCGATCAACTCTTCTTGCGGAACGGCGAACAAATGTTGCAAGCGTTGCCCGATCAGCGCGAAGCGATTGAACGTTCTCAAGCCATTGCCGATTCGTGCGAATTGTCGTTGGAACTTGGAAAACGCTTTTTTCCGACGTTTATTCCGCCGGACGGAAAATCTTCCGACGATTATTTGCGGGAACTTTGTCTCGCCGGTTTGAAACGCCGTTATGCCGGAAACGAAAAGCGGACGCCGAACGGCGAACTTTCCGAAGAAGTCATGGCGCGTCTCGATCGCGAATTGTCGGTGATTAAAAAACTCGGCTTTCCGAATTACTTTCTTATCGTTTGGGATTTTGTGCGGATTGCCGAAGAACGCGGGATTCAGCGGACGGCGCGCGGCAGCGGCGTCGGAGCGTTGGTTTGTTACGCGCTCAATTTGAGTCACGTTTGTCCGTTGGAGTTCGACCTTCTCTTTGAACGTTTTCTCGATGAAAACCGTCTCGAAGCTCCCGATATTGATATTGACTTCGATCAGCAGCGGCGCGGCGAAATTCTCGATTACGTCAAGGAAAAATACGGACATAATAACGTCGCGCAAGTCGGAACATTCGGCACGATGGCGGCAAAAATGGCGATTAAAGACGTGGGACGCGCGCTCGGTATGCCGCTTTCGTTTGTCAACGACGTCACGAAACTTGTGCCGGAAGCGCCGAAAATGACGCTTAAAAAAGCGTTTGAACAAAACGACGAATTGCAAAAATTATACGACTCGAATGCGGAAGCGCATGAGTTGCTTGATTTTGCCAAAGGTTGCGAAGGATTGGCGAGATCGTCGGGAACGCACGCTTGCGCGGTTGTGATTTCAGACAGTCCGTTGACCGATTTTCTTCCGATTCAAAGCGTACAAAACAAAGACGAAATCGTAACGCAATGGGCGATGGCGGAAGTCGAAAAAGCCGGACTTCTTAAAATGGACTTTCTCGGGCTTCGCAACCTTTCGATTTTGTCGCAGGCAATTGACGTCATCGAACAAACCACCGGAAAGCGAATCGATCCGTATCGTTATCCGCTCGACGATGCGAAAACTTACGCGCTGTTATGCCGCGGCGAAACGAAAGGCGTTTTTCAATTGGAAGGCGGCGGTATTCGCGAACTTTTACAGCGAATGAAGCCGGATAGTTTCCGCGATATTATTGCGACGTTGGCGCTTTATCGTCCGGGACCGCTCGAGGGCGGCATGGTGGATCAATACATCGAAGTCAAGCACGGACGCAAGCAAGCGGAATATCTGCATCCGATTATGAAAGACGTGCTGGAAGAAACGCACGGCGTGATGGTTTATCAAGAGCAAATCATGCGGATTATGAATCGTTTGGGAGGCGTGCCGCTTGCCGCCGCTTATACTTGCATTAAAGCCATCAGCAAAAAGAAAGAAGCGGTGATTGCGAAAGCGAAAGGCGATTTCATCGAAGGCGTTCAAAAAAACGGTCTTTCTCAAGAAGAAGGAGAACGTCTTTTTGAACTGATTCAAAAATTCGCCGGTTACGGTTTCAACAAAAGTCACTCGACCGCTTACGCGCTGATTGCGTACATGACGGCGTATCTCAAGGCGCATTATCCGGTGGAATTTATGGCGGCGTTGTTGTGCGGCGACCTTTCCAATCGAAATTTCACGAAAAAAGATTCGACCGTCGAGCATATTGAAGATTGCCAACGTATGGGAATTACGGTTGTGCCGCCGGACATAAACTCGTCGCATAAATTGTATTTTGTGAAAGACGGCAAGATTCATTTCAGTTTGATTGCGATTAAAGGTTGCAACGAATCCGCCGCCGACGCGATTGTCGCCGCGAGAGAAAGCGGAGGAGCGTTTCGGTCGTTGTTTGATTTTTGCGAGCGGGTTTCCGGTTATGCGTGTTCGCGTTCCGTGATTGAAATTCTCGTCAAAGCGGGCGCGTTTGATTCGCTGGGATGCAAACGTTCGCAGCTGATGCAGATTTTAGATAAAGCGTACAAAGCGGCGATTACGATTTCCAACGACCGCGCGGTGGGACAACGTTCTTTGTTTGAAGAAATGAACGCGCAAGAGAACGCGAATCCGCAACCGACGGCAACGGCGTCCGAAACCGATTTGCCGGAAATTGACGAATGGCCGGACAAAGACAAATCCATGTATGAAAAAGACGTATTAGGATTTTATTTGAGCGCTCATCCGCTCAAACAATACGGCGATCAATTAAATTCGCTTCGGTCGCATTCGATAGAAGAAGCTGCGGCATTGTCCGACCGCGCCGAAGTCGTGTTAGCGGGAATGATTAACAGCGTCAAATTAGCGGCAACAAGAAATGCGAAACCGGACAAACCGAGCCAATACGCGATGTTCGATTTTGAAGACATGGACGGAATGATTCGCAGCATCATTTGGCCCGAACAGTACGCGCTTTGTTCGCATTTAGTCAAAAGCGATTCGGTTCTCGTTGCGGTTGGAAAGATCGACAAGAGCCGAAGTCAAGCGGACGCCGACGCGAATTTTGTGATTGACCGTTTGCTGACATTGGAAGAAGCGCAAACGACTTTAACGCGCGGCGTTGCGATTACGGTTGACGAATCGCGGGGAGAAGAAGCGTTACGGAAATTGTATGAAATTGTTCGCGGCTATCCCGGCGGCGGCGATTTGGAATTGAACATTCGCTTCAACGACGGACGTTTCGCGTTAATGAAATGTAAAACCGGCGTCGCGTTGAATGCGGAACTTCGCCGCCGCGTCACGGAACTTCTTGGCGCGTCGTCGTACAAACTGATTGCCGCGCCGAAACGCGCGTTTCATAGCAACAACGGTCAAAAAAATTACCGTAACAACGGCGCTTGGAAAAAAAAGTATAACTAGTCCCCCCCTGAAAAAAGAAAGAGTTTATTTTACGATTTTTGTTTGGCGATTGAAATGTTTGGCAAGGCAATAACGGCGGCGGCGAGTTATACTCCTCTTACTTTAAAATTTGTTTTGAGATGTGAATTGCAATTTTTTACACTTCGCTTGTTGTTTTTATTTCAAGCATTTTTATTTTTTTATGCCGGAGTCTAAATTAAATTCT